>JAJZOA010000004.1 GCA_021852225.1 Planctomycetota bacterium | reverse complement strand
ATCGATTTTGTGGTGGCCAATGCGGAAAATTCCGCGGCTGGTTCAGGGCTAACGCCTCCGATTTTCGAAAAAATTCTCGCCACCGGTGTCGATGTCTGCACCATGGGAGACCATACGTACCGGAAACGGGAAATATTGCCGCTGCTGGAAAGCTCGGATCGACTGATCCGGCCGGGCAATTATCCCCCGCTGTCCATTGGCCGGGGCTGGACGGTTCGGCAGACAGCCAAAGGTGTTCGCATTGCGGTATTGCAGGTGATGGGGCGCGTGTATATGAATCCGATGGACGATCCGTTCGCGCGGATTGATCGCATGCTGGAGGAAATCCCGCGGGATATAAAAATTCGGGTGGTGGATTTTCATGCCGATGCCAGCAGTGAAAAAATCGCGATGGGATGGCATCTGGATGGGCGGGTATCCATTAATTTTGGCACCCACACGCACACGCCGACCGCGGACGGACGGATTCTGCCAGGCGGGACGGCATTTGTGTCAGATGTGGGCATGACTGGTCCGTATGACAGCGTTCTGGGACGCCGCAAGGATCGCGTTTTAAAACACCTGATTACAGGGATGCCGCATCATTTCGACGTGGCCACGGGTGATCCGCGCTTGTGCGGGCTGTTGGCGACCATCGACGAACAGACCGGCAAGGCCCTGTCATCTGTGCGGTGTGAACTGCATGCCACGGCAGCGACAACTGCCTATGATGCGGATGATGGCGGCCGGCACGCCAACGACAGTCAGTAAATTGCCGATGAACTCCGTTACGCTCATCGTGTGGCACATTCGTTTCGCAGAGTGCGTTCGAATAAAACATGATGTCATTCAAATGGAATGATGTTTGACGGCATAGAATCGGATCAAAGAACCCACAGGTCGCATCCGCGCGGCAACCCGCCGCCGCTATCTTTTTTCGAGCACGATCAACATGCGGAAACCGAGCCAGGGGGCCAGAGGCGACAGCCAGCTTTCCATTTTCCGGGCGGCGGGCAGCGCGATGCGCGGCAGCAGAACAGGTTTGGAAAATCCGCCGGAAAGCGGGTAAATAATCATGCTGTGGACACTTCGGTGAATCAGCGAAAGTTCGGGGCACCGGCGTGCAAAATCGGCGGCGTATTTGAAAAACAGCAGTGTGGGAATGGCCTGATTACTGGCAAACGCGCCTTGGCCAAGGACTGCCACCGGATGGGGCGCGGCGCTGTTGGATGCGGGCGGAAAAAGCGGCGCGCGCATATTTACCGGTTCGGGATGAGCCAGCCGATAGCAGACGCCGGATACCACAGAAATATAAGGTTCAATCATGACAACACGTCCGCCGGGGGTCAGCACGCGGGCGGCCTCAGCCAGAAAGACCAGAGGAAAGGGAAGATGATGGAGAACATCGTGAAGCACAATGTTGTCGATGCAGGCGTCGGGAAGGGGGAGTCTCATTGCATCAATTGCCATGTCAATATGTGTGCTTGGTACCAGGTCGGTTACAATGGCGGTGGGGTAACTGGCGCGGAAATGGCCGGCGCCACCGCCCAGTTCCAGCACCAGACCGTGGGGGCGAGCGGGGTCGGTCCGCCGGGTGGCCAGGGCCTCAATCATTTGACGGAAGTAGTCGGCGTACACGGCTCGCAATACCGGCCGCGAGGCCCAGGCGATTGCGCGGGCCTCAAGTACATCGCGGTCGGTTTGTCCGCGGCCAGGAATGGTGGGTGATGCTGCCATGGGGCGGCAACGCTCTGGCGGTGACGGATTGGGTTTAAGAGACATGGCTCAACCGTGCCCGATCTGCAATTCTGGTGGTCCGGTTACACGCCAACATGGACAGCAAAACCTTCCGCCTTGATCTGTTTAACCAGCGCATGGAGGCTGTCGACTGTTTTTTTAAGTCGATGGGTGAGGTCCAGGAGGGCATTGTAGAGCCGCGGGTCTTTTACCAGGTGTCCGGCGGTGCCGTGGCCCTGCGCGATAGAAGTTGTAATGTTGTTTAAGTGCTCCAGCACCCGCGTGACTTGCAGACTCACTGTGATTAGCCGGTTGTTGGCGGTTTTGGCGACGGTGTCAATGTCGGCAGCGGTTGTGCCGGCTTTGTCCATCACCGAGTCAAATCGCGTGACGGTGGAATTCAGACGCTTGAGCGTGGCGGCGAGTTCCCTGGCGGATACGGCGGCATTGGCCACAATTTCCCGAACCTGCCCCTGAAGTTTTTTGTCGGTCAGCAGGCCGTTGACGGCTTCCACCGTTTTGTTCAGGCGTTGAATCAGGGCGCTGATGTTGCCCATGTCGCCTTGCATATCACCTGGTATGTGCGGCCCGGCCAGGGCCGCCGGACGAAGCAGGGAATGCAGGTCGTCGGCTACGCGGTCTAACTTTGTGCTAAGAACGGAGAACTGATTACGAATGGCGGTAAAATCGGAGGCGAATGAATGTGGAATCAGGCTTCCCGAGGCCACTGAAGCATGAAGATTGGCGGTGCCGTCTGTGGGAAGATATTTTAGAGGGGCACCCGGTGGTACAAAAAGCGAAACATAGGGAGATCCGATGGTTTTGGACGCAATGCGGACCGTGGTATTCATGGGCAGGTGATATTGGCTGGATATGCCAAGTACCAGAATGGCTCCCTGCATGTTTTTTCCGAGGGCAACGCTGCGCACGGTTCCCACGTTAACGCCATTCAGGCTGACGCTGTCTCCATAAACCAAACCGTCGGCACTGGGGGATTCCACCGTGACCAGATAGGGGGCACCGGGGCCAATCGTCGGCAGCCGTCCGAGCAAAAATGCGCCCCAGGTCACAAGGCCCAAGGCTATTAAGACCGTCAAGCCGACTATAGAGTTTCGTGTTTTTTCATTCATGTGGGATTCTATCCTGCAAAATCACCTGCGTACTATAATAGCAGGACGACGGGGGCTGTCACCTGTAGGTTGTAAAGTCAGGCCCGAAGGGGGGTGTGTCGGTGTTTATCGGGATGCGAAAATAGGGCACAATCGATGGGTTTCCGACAGAAATCCGGGCGTTTTAAGCCACGCAATTCTCCATTAGCATGAATATTTGCTGCACCACGATCCGCAGGGGCGCTGTAAAGTGGACATTAGCCCGTAGTCTTCTTTGGCTCGGGCGCGCTGGCCCAGGGCGACACTGGGAATGGCGGTATGTTATATTTCGCCCGCAAACGGTTTTGCGCCCTGACAAAATGGTCCCATCTTTCTTGGGGAATCAACATGACCACACCATCTGCCAGCACAACATAATGGACTCGGCCCCAGCTCCTGTCCCAAACCGCCCGGCCAACCAGAATCGCCAAAGGTGGAGGTGCACGGAACTGCGAATTCAGAACCACCGGCCCGCTGCCAACCGGAACAAATCCGTTTAACATTCTCACTTTCACCCCTTGGCCTGCGTAAACCATCCGAAGCGTGCTAACCAGGCCAGCCGCCGTTAAATGTAAAACTCGCCCCGGTGTTTTGCGCCCGGAAGCTGACTCATTCACAGGCTTTTCCGGCAATAATTTCAACTTTTCCGGATACAGGCCGCCGTGTGCCATTGCCGCGCGGTAAGCCCTGACCGCAATCCCGCTAAGCGGCGGCAATAGCGGCCCTACCCGCCTCCATTCATCACGGTTCAGCCGAAGCACCATATTCGTGGGAATGATTGAAAGACTTAATACCGATCCACATAACATGATCAATAACGAAACGCCCACCGCCTGAGGCGTTCCCGCCCATTCGCCTGCCGCCTTTTTCGCGGCCAGCACGCTGCAAATAAGGGCACAGGCGTTGATTGGAATCAGGACTGCGGCCGAAATTAGCAGCGCCGCCGCTGGCGGTAACGGTATATTACTGCAGACTGCCACCATGGTAATGTCAATCACAAACACAACCGAAACAATCGCGATCCATATTTTTGCAACATTCATTGTCAATTCCTCACCCGATGCGACATGGCCGCATGTGTGTGTGAAAATTCAGCGATGGACGAGAGGTCAGAATTCATAGGCCCCAGGTAAATGCGTCATTTGCCAGATCAGGATTATCCACCCCATCGCAAGAATCAATACCGGGACAGCCTGTTCGCTCCCCTTCCGTGAGGCTCGCATGATGCGCAAAATGCTGACCAGTGTCGTCCCAGTTAGCATGGTCGCCGCCACCAGAAAAAATAACCCCGAATCGGCTGCGTGCAGGAACTCATGCCACAATCCAATTTCGTTTGGCCAGCGCATCGGAATGGCACCCTCGGTCGAAACGTTGGGATATTGCGTTTGGAAATAATGCCGCAATCGATCAACCCGGTCTGAACAAATCAACAGAGCCGACCACGCAAAAACCGCCGCCGTCGCAATGGCGGCAATAAAGGAATCATACCTTCCATCTGATTTACTACCCATTGTTTAACCCCCGTTAGTCCAAATTGGAATAGGTACGTCGCCACGTCGCGGCGATAGGTTGGCCAAAACAACACGAACGGCTGGTGTCATTTTAGTGGCGCAGGGCCGTACCGCCACATCGCGGCTGCTTTGTCCGCCCTTCACCATTACATTGTACGCCCAAAACCCTGGCCCGCAGAAAAGCCCCACGCGTCCTCACCAACGCCGCTTCCATCCCCGGCCCCAAAATGCCCAGATGCTGCCCTGTGGCGTAAATCGGCGTGTTGCCGGCGAAGGAAAAGAAATAGGCCGCCATTTTAAGGTAGAATATATTATTAAAGATGATTTAAGTGGTTATGGATTAATGCGGCCGAGACCGCGTCGCAGGCTTTGGCAGCTTGAATGCCGCCTTGATTGCAGTTAACCAATATGGCAAAGTTGCGCCGTGGTGCCAACCACGCAGTGCAGTACCACAGCGTGTTGCTGCCGCTATGTGTCAGCACTGTACCGCCGCCCCATGAACGCTTCACCACTTCCCAACCCATGGCATAATTAGGTTCCGGCGGTTTACCCATCACAGGCGTGTGCAAACGGATAAATTCACTGGCCGGCAACAAATCGGGGTGTGCGCGCCCCATCGTCAGATGCAATGCGATAAATTTTGCCCAGTCATCGATGGACGCATGCACTGTGCCCGCGGGCCCCAAGGCGGGTGGGTTGTCATCGCCAGGGCCTAAGGGAACTGGCCGCCCCGCGGCATCATGTCCTCTTGGCTCATCAAGTTTGCCATGCACCCCCGGCGCTCCGAAACCCGCACTGGCCATACCCAGCGGAAGAAAAATGTGAGTCTTCATCAGCTTTTCCCAGACCACACCGGTGACACGTTCCGCGATATGGCCGGCGATCACATATCCCACATTGGAATATATAAACCGCGAGCCGGGGGCTGCCTGCGGCACACGCGTTAAAATCCATCGTGTTATTTCCTGTCGGACATTGATAAGATGCTGGGTCTGCTTTTGAACACGGTTCCACACCCAGCCTGCCGCGCCTTCACCGGGACAGCCGGCCCGCATGGTTAATAATTGCAAGATCGTCACCGTTCGATAGGCCGGATTCATGGTAACTTTAAGCTCGGGGAATATTTTGCCCAGGGTGCTGTTCCAATCAATTTTGCCTTGCGAAACAAGCATGGCACAAAGGGTCGCGGTCATGGCCTTGGTATCCGACCCCAGATGCCATTGATCGTGAAGCGTCGCTCTGGCATGTCGTCCGCGCTCCCGCACGCCGGTTACGCCTTGAGCTTCCACCTCTGTTCCATGAAGGATAAGCCCCGCCATGGCGGGCATGTTAAAGTTTGTACAAATACGCCTGATAATCGGGCTGACATCCCGCGTAGGCTTGGGCACGGCAGCTTTAATGCCCGCCGCCGCCACCGAAAACACGCTGGCGGATTTCATAAAGTCGCGACGGTGCAAATAAGGCACCCTGATACTCATGACGCTATGCTCCTTGAATCGCCGATTCTTTATCAATATTCTTGATTCTTGTTTTCCGGTTTTTCCAGCGGGTCAAGGGCTTTCCTGGCGGCGCGGTTGGCCTGAGCCGTTTTGGGCCGTTCGCGGAACTGCTCCGGAATCGCTATTACGCCTTAATCCGCATATTTTGGCCGCCGCTCGGAATATTGGCAGATACTGTTTCCTCCGGCATGGTATCCCTTTCGGTACGTGCGTTGCTTCCCGCCCATTTACCAGGGGCCGCACGATCCTTGAGCCGATGGCTTCGCCCGCTGACAGGC
>JAJZOA010000236.1 GCA_021852225.1 Planctomycetota bacterium | reverse complement strand
TTCCAGAATTCCCATTTCGTCGCAGGCATCAAATAGCGCCTGTGGTTCGTAATATCCGCCCCCCCAGAAACGGAGTGCGTTAAAGTGGCAATCGCGGGCGTCCCGTACAAAGCGCCGCAGAATGTCCGGCGTTACCCGTGACGGAATATTATCCGCTGGTATCCAGTCCGCCCCTTTGCAAAAAAATGGTACACCATTGACTTCCAACTGGCCTGAATGGTTTGCCGTTTTATCAATATACCGTATGGTTCTCAACCCGATGCGGCGTTCCGCTCTATCCAAGGTTGTTTTTCCCGAATCCCGCAATTCAATTTCAATGGTATAAAGCGGATGTGGCCCCATCCCGTTGGGCCACCATATTTCGGGCGCAGGTATGTGCAGACTCAGCGTGCCTTGCCGCCGGATTATGGCCGTGTGGCCGGCGGTTATCTGTCGGCCGTTAAACAATACAGAAACATGCGCGTGCAATCCGGCGTTGGAAATTCCCTCTGTGACGATGCCGACAGTAAGCTTCGCCACTATTGGGTCCTGTATATTTTGCTCGACCTTAACATCTGCAATCCGACAATCGAATCCGACCAGTTCAATGGGCTTCCAGATTCCGCAGGTCAACAATGGCCGACACCAGTCCCACCCCCACATATATGGGGCCTTGCGCACCCAGCTTTGCGTTGCCTTTAGCATGACGCCATGTCTGGCCTTATACGCGGCTGCGCGTGCCGCGGCATACGGGCCCAGTGGGGCAAATTCAATGGTGATGCTGTTTTCGCCGGCTTTGACGATCCCTTTCACATCAAACCGCCAGGTGCGATACATATTGTCCGCGCTCCCCGCCAATACCCCGTTAATCCGTACGCTGGCAAGCGTATCCAACCCGTGGCAAACCAGTTGGACATGCTTTTTTGCAAGTAAATCCGGCCCTGCATGAAACGTTCGCCGATAAATCCAGGTTGCCCGCGCGGCCCACTGAACATCACTATTCTGATCACGAAAAAAGGGATCAGGAATTGTTCCGTTATTCAACAGGTCGGCGTACTGGCTGCCTGGCACCGCAGCGGGCAGGACCGCGGGCTTGCCCTTCTGCTGCATTGTCCAGCTATTGCCACCCAGATCCAGCGAAATTCCTGGCTTTACGTGCGCCGATGCCGTCAGGTCGGTCGACGAGTTATGATTTACAGCGGGAGCCGCCGCGACAATGCCGGCCGCGATTGTCAGAAAATCGCGTCGATGATATCGGCTGGCGTCGGCGGGGTGCCCGTTCTTGTGATTGACCATCGGCGCGTATCTCCAAAAACCGGGAATCCAGTCGAGCGGGTGCAACGCATTGTCGCAAATCCCGCCTTCATCAGATGCTTAATGGCGATCCGGAGAAAATATTTCTCCACGCGCGCTGGCGCAACTCGTCTGTCGCAAAAAGACACCGCAGGGGTGCCACCACGGCCTGATCGCGGTTCCAGCCGGTCGGGGCGGGCCGGTTTGCCACGGCCGAACAGCTAGCGGCCCGTTCCAAACTATGCGCGTCGCGGGCAAGCTTCTAATGGGCGGCCGCACTGCAGCCGGAAATAGCGACTTTGGTGCGCCGCACCAAATATCAGGGGGTTAAAACCAGCCCCGACGGTGGACGATCCGCCGCATCGCTCCCCCAACTCTTGTTCGGCCGCGAACCCATCTTAAAGTGCAATTCGCCGCCACGAAGAATTTCAGAATGATGAATCCAGGATCGGGTCAATGGCTTGCCATTCAATTCGGCGGATTTAATGTAGACATTCGTATCCGAATTGTTGTCCGCGATAATTGCAAACGTTGTTCCGGCATGCGGCATGCGAATGGCGGCCCGGTTCACCAGTGGACTGCCGATGACATAAACTCCATTGGCGGGATTGACCGGATAAAAACCCAACGCGCCGAATACAAAACAGCTGGATGTCTGTCCGCAGTCGTCGTTGCCCGGAATGCCGGCGGGCGTATTATTGTACAATGCCAGCATGCGCCGCACCCAATACTGCGTTTTCCAGGCCGCGCCGGCGAATGAATACAAATACGGAATATGGTTGCTTGGTTCATTCGCCTGCGCGTCTTGTCCGATCATTCCGCTAATATCCGGCGGTGAGTTGTAGGTTCTGGATGGCGCGGTAAAAAGAGCATCAAGTTTTGCGATAAAGGCCGCATCCCCACCGTACAGACCAATTAAGCCGCGCACATCCTGGGTAACATTAAATGTCGCCTGCCAGGCGTCGGATTCGGTGTAATCACTCCAATATTCCCGATCGGGTTCAAATGGTTCCCGCCATTTCCCGTTTTGCAGCCTGCCTCGCATAAAGCCTGTGGCGGGATCAAACAAATTCCGATAGTTGCGACCATAACCGTAAAACAAGCGGGCGTCATCCGCTTTTCCAAGCAATTCAGCCATCGCACCCACGCACCAGTAATCGTAGGCCATGTCTAATGTCGCCGAGACTGCGGATTTTCGTGGCCCCGAATGGATGTAACCGTGTTCCCTGAAGGATTCCTGCAACTTCCTTCGACCGGTAAAAGCATCACCCCGCATGGCGGTATCATACATTGCAGCATAAGCCGCGGATGCATCAAAGCCGCGAAATCCGCGCACATAGGCTCCCAGAATCATGGCCACCACATGAAATCCGGCCATGCACCAGGTTTCATTTCCCCACAGCGGCCAGACCGGCAGCGAATGAGCGTCAAGTTGCCTGTAAGCCATCAGAAGCGTCTGGATCATTTCGTTGGTGCGCTCGGGTTGCGCCAGCATCAGCAGCGGAAACTCACTGCGATAAATATCCCAGATGGAAAATGTCGTGTAATTGTTAAAACCGGGACCGGGGTGATTCCGGTGGTCTTCTCCGCGAAAGGTTCCATCCGCATCGTTAAACGTGGCAGGTGAAACCATGCAATGATAGCACCCGCTATAGAATGCTTCCTCCAATGCCGGATTGAACAATTCCGCTTGAATGCCTTCCAGCGCCTCATTCCATGCGCGGGCGGTCTTGTGCCTTACCGTGTCGAAGTTCCAATGGGGAATTTCGGCATTAAGATTTTTTCGCGCCCCCTCAATTCCTGTACACGAAATTCCCACCCGCACCAGCAGTGGTTCGCGGGATGGTGCGTGACGGAAAATGGCCTTTATCTGTACGCCGGTGAAATGGCGCTTCAGTGGCGGGTGGTGTTCCGTCCTGTGTCCGTCTACTGACACCTCGTAGCCGACTACAGGCTGACTGAACTCCATAACAAAATAAACCTGCTTATCCGCGGCCCAGCCGTGTGTGCTGCGCACACCACTGATGGTCATCTGACTTTCAATGTTCAACTCCGCGTGATACACCTTGCAGCCAAGGCCATGCACCAAATCCAGCAGGACGCCCCGCCGCATATGTGGCGCCATCGCGAAATAGGTATACCGGTGCATGCCGCACCGCGTGGTGGCGGTTAATTCGGCATTGACACGCGGCGTCTGCAGATACACGCGATAGTAGCCCGCCTGCATCGTTTCATCCCGGTGCGAGAATCGCGACGCATATCCCCGTGAGGCATGCCGACTGACCCATCCTGATTTCCTCCCCAGCGCTTGAATTTGCGACTGATGCTGCTTCCCTGGAACATGCGCGTCCCAGCCCCAGTTGGCACCTTCAACCACCGGCATCAATAATACGTCGCCCAGATCCATTGCGCCGGTTCCGGATAAATGCGTATGACTGAAACCTTTTACAACGTTGTCCGAATAGTGGTAACCGGAGCAGTGGTCCCAGCCATATTCGCTATACCAGCCGATCCATTTTATCTCCGGCGGACCGGCGGTATCCGGACTAAGCTGCACCAGCCCAAAGGGGGCCGTTGCTCCGGGGAATGTGTGTCCATGCCAGCCCGTGCCGATACGCGGCCGAACATAGCTCACCGGCCCCACGTCGGAAACCATGCCGCTGGTACCCGACCGCACATCAGTTTTCGGCTCCGGGGCAGACGCGGTTCGATCTGCGTTAATGAACGTCAGCCCGCTGCCATATATGGCGGCCGATGCAATGACTTTTAGAAAATCCCGTCGCCGCGGCACCAGTTCATGTGAGCAACCGTTGAAACGTCCCGATTCACCGGATCCGGACATAATTGCTCCTTCATAGATGAAAGGACAATCAGATTGTATATAGCATACCGCTTCCGGATTCAATCGTCCGCTGCCATGATCGATTTGACCGCAATATGCCCGCGAATTTTAATAGCCTCCCATGGCTGCCGGCGGTATTTCCGCAAGCAATCCGCGTCTGACGGGCGCAATAATTTCACAATCATTTTTAGCGACGCTCGATCGCGCCGCGTCAGCCGCTGTTCCGGCTCAGGCGACACATGGCAATGTGCCCGCCAAAACCCTGTGCAATGGTGACTGACTCTCCCTGTGCGGGCAGCGCCGCGCCATTAAGGGTGCGACACTGCTGGTGGCAAACCGCCGATAGCGCCAACCCGACCAGACCTGACGCACCCAGGCTGTGCCCCAGCCACGCCTTGTGCGAAAAAATCGGCACGTCACCGCAGCAGGACCGAATCACGCGAAGTTCCACCTGGTCGTGGGCGGTTCCCGCGGCATGGGCGTGCACAAATGCCACACCTGCGTCGCCCGCCGCCCGCCAGGAAGGCTCCGCCAGTATTGACCGCATCCCCGCCCCCAGCCGATTTCCCTGTGGATCAGCTCCCACCAGGTACATCCCCTCCGCGCCGGCCCAAGTGGCCACAATTTTCTCCGAGTCCCGGGGCGGCTTTTCCAAGCCAAGCAGCAAGGCCGCCCCTGCCTGCGACACTATAAATCCATTCCCATCTGCAGAAAATGGCCGACACTGCCGATGGCCATCCGCCTGCGCGGCAGCCAGCACACCCAGATTCTTATAGCACCCCTCAAACAAGGGATGACACGAAGAATCGGCCGCCACAACCACTGCCCGTCGGCATTCGCCCGTTCGCAATGCCGCCACCGCGCGATGCACCGCCATCAGGGCCCCAGCACATGCGGCAACGGTCGTGTGCACCTGGCCGCATAGCCCAAATGCCGCGCGAACCGTCGCACCCAGCGCGCCCGCACCCATGACGATATGCCACGCCAGATCCTCCCCAAGCGGTGGATGGCCCTCCCGATGGATCTGCTCAATGGCGGCCAGCCACGAAATCGCCGGTCCCTTGCTGGTTGCGACAAAAACCGCCGTCTGAGTATCTCGCAATGCCTCGGCCGTCCAGTGCGCATCTTCGGTGGCCGCAAGCAGCGCGCCAAGTCCAAGCAGAATGGATCGGTCCAGCACGGCCGGCAACTGATATGTTGAAGGTTTCAACCGGGAAATATGCGCGACCGCGGGCGCAAGAAATTCCTCCGGCACATGACCCGCGTCGCATACCCTGCGGCCGTTTTCAATGGCCGCAAAAGTTTCCAAAGGCGACCGGCCCAGCGGGGTAATCAATCCCAAGCCATGAATATAGACAGGTGAATGCACCGCCGCAGCCTTATGAACAATGCTCAGGAACGCTGCGGGCCGGGCGGCGCGGGTGCGTGGCAATGCGGGAATCAGCCACGGCTGCCAGCCATTTCCTGATCCACGGCCACTTCACGTTCATGCAGAATTGGAATGTTGAATTTTCCAGTATGGCTGACGCGCGATATCAGCGGCTTATCCGAAGCCGGTTGAACCGGACCTTGTTCATACGATTGCCATTCCAGCCCAAGATCGCGCACCATCTGATGATCCATTTCCGGTTTGCGGCCATACGTGGTCAGATAATTGCCTATCATCGTGCTGTCCGCACCGGCAAAAAACATCCAGCTTTGCATATCCCGCAAACAGACTTCGCGCCCACCCGCAACCTTCAGTTCCACGCCCGGATAAATAAAGCGGCAAATACTGATAATTTTCAGGCATTCCATGGGAGGCAACTTCGGCTGGCTGGCCAGCGGAGTGCCCGGAATTGCATTGAGAAAATTCAGCGGCATCACATCCACACCAATATCGCGAAGTGTGAAAATCATGTCCAGCCGGTCCGACCAGACCTCGCCCATGCCGAATATCCCGCCCGAACAGAGCGACAATCCCGCCTCCTTGGCCACGCGCAACGTATTCAACCGTTCTGAATAGGGATGGGTCGATACAATTTGCGGATAAAATTTTTCGCTTGATTCCAGAT
>JAJZOA010000040.1 GCA_021852225.1 Planctomycetota bacterium | reverse complement strand
AGTGGTGTCGCTGAAAAAAACAGCGGCCAGACCGCCGCGATGGATGCTGGCTTCCGCCATGCCCGCGGCCGTGTATGGGGGACTGTGGACGCGGACATGCAGAATGATCCGGGTGAAATTCCCCGCCTGATGGCGATGCTGGGACCGGATGTGGATATGGTCAACGGCTGGCGACAAAAACGAAGTGACAACATTTTGCGGCTGGTTCAAACCAAAATCGCCAACGGCATACGGAACAAGCTAAGCGGTGAAAATATTCAGGATTCGGCCTGTTCGCTGAAAGTGTACAAACGCGAATGCCTGCAAGGACTGACGCTGTACAAAGGAATGCACCGCTTTTTTCCAACCCTGGTAAAAATGCGAGGATTTAAGGTTATTGAAGTGCCAGTGAGCCATTTTCCGCGAGCCCACGGTGTCACTAAATATAAATTCGGCAGTCGGGTCATTCGCGCTTTTGTGGACCTGCTGGCGGTGCGATGGATGAAAAAGCGACTGCTTCGCTATGAGGCGGTGGAACTGAAGGCCGACGCCTGATTACCATAAAATAATTATCGACTGGCGGCCCGCCACCGATTGGTTTACAGTGAAAATCAACGGTTGGCGGCGGATAGTCGCCTGAAACGAACAATCGACATCCGCGCCGATCGCAAGACACAGGAGCATCCAGCCCCATGATTCACCCAACCGCAATTGTGGACAAACAGGCGAAAATTGATCCGACGGCGTCAATCGGCGCGTATAGCGTGATAGACGGACCGGTCGTCGTCGGGGCAAATTGTGTGCTGGAAAGCCATGTCCGGCTGATCGGCCCGCTGGTCATGGGAACGGGCAATCGCATCCACAGCTTTGCGGTTCTCGGCGATTCGCCGCAAGACCGCAAGCACAAGGACGAACCAAGCGGTCTGGTTATCGGCGACGAGAACATATTCCGCGAACATGCCACCGCGCACCGCGGCACAAATGGCGATACCGTAATCGGGTCCCATGGCTTTTTCATGGTCGGAAGCCATGTCGGCCATAACTGTCGGGTGGCCGACCATGTGACAATGATCAATCATGCGGTGCTTGGAGGCCATGTGCAGGTAGCGGAAAAGGCGATCATCGGCGGCAATTGCGCGATGCACCAGTTCTGCCGGGTAGGCACGCTGGCGATGATTTCAAATAATTCCGCACACAATACGGACATTCCCCCTTATGTCATTTCCATGAATATCAACACTTTTTCGCAGCTCAATGCAGTTGGACTGCGTCGGTCCGGAATGGGGCCGGAAAGCGTGAATGCAATCCGACAAATGTTCAAGCTTGTATTCCGCCAATCGGGTAAGCTGCCGCTCATGCGGGCCTTTGAACAGTTGCCGCCGGAACTGGCGATTCGTCCGGAAATTCGGCACTTTATAAATTTCTGCCGGGAAAGCAAACGCGGAGTGGCCAAATATCATGCCTGGTCGCAACGCCATGGGCAAAGCTCGGCAGACAGCGGCGGGGATTGATCGACGGCATCCGCAGCCGCCGGTCGAAAGAGTCAAGGAGATTGTGACATTGAACGCTCCGGTCGCACGCATGGTGGATGCAAATGTAAACCGCGCCAGCGAAGGGCTTCGCCTGCTGGAAGACTACGCGCGGTTCGTTCTGGGAAATGAAAACGATTGTGCGATGGTCAAACAGGACCGCCATTCACTCAGGGCGATGCGCATCGCGCTGCTGGGTCCATTGGCCACTACCTGTCGCGATACGCCGGGCGATGTGGGCACCGGCATTAAAACCGATTCAGAATTCAAGCGAACCGGAATGGCAGCCGTGCTGGAAGCCGCCGGGGCTCGGGCAACCGAGGCGCTTCGCGTCCTGGAGGAAATTGCAAAGTTAAAAAATTCGGTTGCGGCAGCCCAGCTGGAGGCAATACGGTATCGGACCTATACGCTCACCCATCGCCTGGTGATGGGTGAAAATCAGCGAGGCAGATTCGGCCCCGCCGCACTTTGCGTTCTGCTTACGGAATCAATCTGCCATCTGCCTTGGAAACACGCGGTGGAGGATATCCTGAAAAGCGGACCGCGCGCGAAAAACATCTGCATTCAACTGCGCGAAAAGCAATTGTCTGATTCTGAACTCCTGATCCGCGCCAAATGGCTGAATGCGGCGTGCCGAACCGCTGGTGCCACATGTATTATCAACGATCGGCTGGATATCGCGATGGCCGCACAGGCCGGCGTGCACCTGGGGCAGCAGGATTTACCATGTGCGACGGCCAGAAAAATAGCCGGCGTGGAGATGCTGATCGGCGTTTCCACCGGCACACTTGCCGAGGCCCGCCTGGCGATTGCAGATGGTGCGTCTTATATCGGCATAGGCGCAATGTTTTCCAGCAGCACCAAAGCCAAGCCATCCATCGCGGGGCCGGCTCTGGCAGCGGAGATCAGCGCAGTGGGCCTGCCGATTCCGGCATTTGCGATCGGTGGAATCAGACTGGATAATCTGCCACAACTGCTTTCCGCGGGAATTTCCCGCATTGCGGTCAGTGCGGCCATCATTGCGACAGACCAACCGGGCGAAATGTGCGATCAGTTCTTGAATTTGCTGGCAGATCGAGCTTTGTCCGAGCCGGGCAAATGATATGAAAGCCAATGTGTCGCGGCTGGCTATAATGTAAAGACAACGGCGGATGCCCTGAACGCACGGCTCGCTTTAGAAAGGAAATGAATATGTCCAAACCCGTTTTTCAGCCTTTAAACATGGAAATCATCATGCAGAACGAAACCGTTCGCGTCGCGGAAATTACACTGCCGCCCCATTCGCCGGTACCCGAGCATCAGCACACGGAATCGGAGGAGATAAGTTATTGTCTGGAGGGGGAATTGACCTGTCATGTGAACGGACGAGTGGAATGCGTGCTGAAACCGGGCCAGAAGACGCGATTCCCGGCCGGTCAGGAGCATCAGTTGAGCAACGCGGGCGAGTCTCCTTGCCGATTTTTACTTATTCATGGTGTCGGCAAATTTGATTTCGTACCCGTGAAGCGGACCTGACGAGTCATCGTGATGTGCCATCGGGGCGGCATCATTTAGCCGCTTTTGATGCCACGGATATTGACACATCAAACTGGTCGTGTCGCACGCCGTGCAGTCCGCGCTGAAAAATGCTCGGTTGATCGCCAAACCGAACCCGAACGGAGGCTGACATTGCGGCGGCAACGCTCACCACAATCCGCGGCGTTGTGGTATACACACCATTCCATACGGAGCAATCAGTCACAAGCACCTTTCCGTGCCCAAGCCGGAACACAGTAATGGCATGGGTCAGACTGGGATTGAACGGCACGGCATCCACATTATGCTTCACGCGCTTGACCATGTTCCATGGATGGCCCTTGGGGTCAAGTTCGGCGGCGTAAGGCGTCCAGATGATCACCGGACCAAGACGCAATGCCCGGTCCAGACGGGCAATCAGCTTTTTACGTTCACCCGGTGCGTAGCGCACCAGAATAAGCCCACGCCGCACGACCTTGGGAAGTGCCCGCGTGGCAAGCGAAAACCGGCGGGCACGAAGATGGCGTACCGCGCGACCATCCCACACCAGCTTTTTCGAATTAATCATATAGCTGGTCCACGGAGCCCAGCCGTAATAGGGACCATAGCCGGCGCTATTCAACGGAATAACGAAAGTCTTATGTTCAAATCCGGCACGGTTTGAATAATGCGGTACAGGACCGCGCAGATACACCAGCGCCGAAGCCAAAGCGTTATATGAACACTGGTCAAACTGCCCCACCCACAACCGCGCCGAAGGAGTTTTACCATCGGCCACAGAGATTGTTATTCCGCATAGCGGCAAGAGAACCGCCAATGCAAATATTGCGCAGAGCGCAAACCGTTGATACAAAGAAACCCGTAACGGCTGCCGACACTGCATAAGTAACTCCTGTTTGCGTGCGCTAAATCGCGGATATGCAACCCGCGCGATCCGGCAAAAGAGTATAGTAACGAATTTCATGGCTGGAAGTAAAATGGCCTCTCAGCCCACCCTGTTTATTTGGGGGGACGTGGCACGATGGCGAAGCACCGCCGAGCGCTTGACCGAGATTCAGATTCTTGCTGGATACCGTGGCCATGAGCATCCTTCAATGCACGAAAAATAATCCACCGGCATTTAGAATTTGATTGTATATGCCTCTGGCACGGTTTGCCTGTCCGCGAAAAATAATGGGCAGCAGTGCGGGCTATTTTCCGAGGGCTTCTGCCTCGGCGGCCAATGTTTCCACATCATTTTCCGCCGCAGCCAAGGCTGGGGCTTCATGTTTTGAACGATAAAGCGCCCACGCGAGTGCCAAAATGCAGCCGAAAGTGACCATCCATGGCACCCACGGCAGGTTGGCGGGCGTTGCCCCCACATAGCCGGGCACACGTTGCGCCGCGTGCTTAAGAAAGCCATGGTCAAACGGCAGCGCGATGGGAATAACCAGAAGCGATACCATATTCATGACTTTGATAAGCGGATTAATGGCCGGCCCGGCGGTATCTTTCAACGGGTCGCCAACGGTATCGCCTGTAACGCTGGCCTTGTGGCGCTCGGAACCTTTACCCAAATTGTGCGCCGGATCGCGGGGTTCATCTTCCACCACTTTCTTGGCGTTGTCCCATGCGCCGCCCGTGTTGGCCATAAATACGGCCATAAGTTGTCCGGAAAGAATGGCTCCGGCGAGAAAACCCGCCAGCGCCAAGGCTCCAAGCAGGAACGCGACCAGCACGGGAGCCAGCACGGCCAGCAGCCCCGGACCAATGAGTTCGCGCTGCGCCTGAAGCGTGCAGATATTCACGACACGGCCATAGTCTGGCTGCTTGTTGCCATTCCAAATCTCTTTGTCCCGGAACTGGGCGCGGCATTCCTCCACAATTAAAAATGCCGCCCGACCGACGGCGCGAATTGTCATGGAACTGAAAAGGAACGGAACGGTGCCCCCGATTAAAAGCCCGATGAATACCCGTGGATTACCCAATGTCAGCATGGAGGCCACACCGCGGTAAACCGACTGTGCCAGATGGGCTCGCTCGGATCCGCCGCCGGTGCCAATAATGGTAACAAAACTCGCAAAAAGACTGACGGCGGCAATCACGGCGCTGCCTATGGCGATTCCCTTGGTAATCGCCTTGGTGGTGTTGCCGGTGGCATCAAGATCAGCAAGTACCTGGCGGGCGGTTTTGTAAATCGCCGGGTCCATTTTGTCGCGTTCGTAGCCCATTTCCGCCACGCCGTTGGCGTTATCCGCGACAGGACCAAATACGTCCATGCTCATGGTATTGCCGGTAAGGGTCAGCATTCCAATTCCGCTCATGGCCACACCGAAGGCCACAAAAATCGGACTTGTGCCGCTGAAAATCAGAACACTTGCCATGATGCAGGCGGCCACGGCCAATGTGGCCCAGACACTGCTTTCCATACCCACTTCCAACCCGGCGATAATATTGGTTGCGTGGCCGGTGCTGCACGCCCGCACCAGAGATTTCACCGGCGGGTGTTCTGTGCCCGTAAAATATTCGGTACAGAAATTAAGGACCTGGCCCAGAATCAGTCCGCACCACGCGGCCTCGGCGGGGCGCATATCCAACCCGCTTATTCCCCAATTGGCCCAAAGTGGCGAATGGGCTTCAAAGCCGACGGGAAGTTGGGCCAAGCCCAGGCCGTGGGTATTGAACCGCAGATAAAAAAAGCCAATGAAGCCGATGATAACCGCACTGACAACCGCCCCGAATCGATAGCCAAAATTCAGCGATCCCATCGCCTCTTTGACGCCACCCGCTTTGCCGGCCCGGACCGAAAGGGTGGATATAATGTCAGCCACCACACCACCGGCCTGCACCAGCAGCGGGAACAATACGCCTTTATGGCCAAAACTGGCCCATCCCAGAATCATTGCGGCGACCAGGGTGACTTCGTAACTTTCAAAAATATCCGCGGCCATGCCGGCGCAATCGCCTACATTATCGCCCACGTTGTCAGCAATGGTGGCGGCGTTGCGCGGGTCATCTTCGGGAATGTCTTTTTCAATTTTACCCACAAGGT
Source organism: Planctomycetota bacterium (assembly GCA_021852225.1). The sequence goes on along the minus strand of JAJZOA010000040.1, from coordinate 149 downwards.
CCGCGCCCACATCGGCAGCCTTGGTATAAATACCGCCACCCACGCGCATGAAAAGAGCCAACAAAGTTCCGCCAAAACCGAAGCCCAGCAATGCGGCCGGCGCACGGTCGCCAAAATACATAAAAATCAGTGTCGCGCCCAACAGGCCC
>JAJZOA010000368.1 GCA_021852225.1 Planctomycetota bacterium | reverse complement strand
GGAGCGTTATTCCGGCCGCGCATTTGGCGGCACGGCGGATCCATTTATTCTGGCTTAAGGTCCGCTGATTCAAATAGTGTTTAATGGCATCGGCACGCGGGGAATAGTCTGTGGCCCAGCGGGCAACGCCAAGTTCCATGATGGCTGCAATCCGCCAGGATAAATCCTTGTCATGTTTGACAATGTATACCATATCCGCGGCGCGCGGATCGGTCACGCAGACGAATCCAAGTTTTGCAAACCATTTTTTTGTGGCCACGGCAATCGCCCGGCGCAATTTTTTGCACAGACTGTATTTTTCCGGATTGGCAAGCGGTCCGTTTTGTTTGTACATCTGTTCGAGTCCCTGCACGCCAAACTCCATCGCACCCAAAGCATTGCCGCGGACGGAAACCAGCAGTCCCCGTCGCCACACCCGCTGACCAAACAGTGCGCAGGCTTGCAGGGCTTTTTCCGCCGCGTGCGGCTTGCCATCCACCATCAGTCCGGCCCCGGCGGTCGAACAGATATCGCCGAGTGCGGAAATCCGATCCGCGACCGGGTCATCCACGGCGGGAATCGGCAAACTGGAACCAAACACCAGATGCTTGCGGCCCATAGATCGCGTGGCCGCCTGTTCCAGGAGTGAGAGAATTTTCATTAATTGCGGGTCTTTTTCCGGGGCGGTGTTGTGGCGGGCGTTGTCCAGGGCATCGGCGTCAGGCGCAAGGGCCACAAGCTTTCTATACGCCTTCATATATAAATGCCCGGCGCCGGTTCCAGTGGTGGCCGGGGCCAAAGCCCCCATGGACTGATGCACACGGATCGCCTGAAGGAACCCTCTGCGCATGGCATGGGATGAAGCCTGCCCCAGGCCGCCCGGCCACAAGGCATATACAGCAATGCCCACCACAACCGCCAGCAGTATGAGTACCACGGCAATTCCAACCTTATAACCCGCCATTTATATTACTCCGGCACAATAATCCTTTGACTATCTTGCCCAGTTGGGCGGACTTGTCAACCCGGATATGGCGGTTTGGCAGTCATGGGGTGCGTGACACATGATGCCACAGGTCTAAGTTTCCGATGAAGCGGGCAAATATCCGCGCAATTTAATTTGGTGACGTTCACCCTTTTTTCCCGCCCCACATGATGGCATATGATTTTTCATGCCTCGAACCGCTCGCATTGTCCTCCCCAATGTACCGCATCGCATTACCCGGCATAGAAATAACCGTCGGGCCGTCCTTTTCCATCGTTATGATCGCCGTGCCGCAAAAACCGACACACCGCTGGCGGGCGACAGCCCCATGGGCACATTCGAGAAACGCGCGGGGCGGCGTCTGCAAGCCCCGCCGCCCGGCGGGCCACGACACGATACAACAGCCTGCTCCGCTGTTATTCACCGGCAGGTCTGGCTATAATGCCATCCGGCGGAGGTATATATGATATTTACACACGTTGATACAACAATGTCTCAACTTTTGAATTCGGATCGCCCATTGATTATGGGCGTGCTGAATGTCACCCCGGACAGTTTCAGCGATGGCGGGCGTTTCGGCCGCGATCAGGAAATTGACCACAGCGGAGCCATCGCCGAGGCGATGGGCCTGTACACCAAGGGGGCGGCGATTGTGGACATTGGCGGAGAGGCCAGCAGCTTCCACCGGCGCGGTATCGAACCGGTGGATGCCGCCCGGCAACTGCACAGAATTCTGCCGGTGATTGAGGGAATTTATAGTGCCGGTCCACAGCGTCGGCCGGCGATAAGTGTGGACACCCGCCTGAGCCATGTGGCGAGGGCCGCGTTGCAGGCGGGCGCGGACATGGTCAACGATATTTCAGCCGGGGAATTTGACCCGGACATACTCGGCGTAGCCGCTGAATTCGGCAGTCCGATAGTGCTGATGCACATGGCACCGGAAACACCCGATCAGCCGGCGCGCGGGCATCCGGACATCTGCACGCACGTTTTTGACTACCTGGTCCAACGGGCGCATGCGGCGATGGATGCCGGCATCCGGGCGGATCGGATTATTCTGGATCCGGGAATCGGGTTTGGAAAAACCGACGCGGACAACTGGAAACTGCTCGCGGGAATTGACCGCCTGGTGGCCCGGCGATTCCCGGTGCTTATTGGTGTTTCGCGCAAGCGCTTCCTGGCCGGGCTGCTGCCGCCGAATGCCACGTTGACGGAAATTCCGGCTTCCGGCTGGTCGGCACGTGACACCGTGACAGCGCTAACGACACTGCTCACGGCGCAGCGCGGCGTGCGCATTCATCGGGTGCATGACGTTTCGCTGGCGGCGTGCGCGCTGGCAGCGCTTGCCGCTGTACACAATCCATAGGACAATCATCCGCCTGACAGGTTGCCCGCTTGGGGCATCATGCCGCCCCGGCCTTCGATTCCAAACCGGTTGAATTGAGCCGCGGAGCAAAGTAAATTCATCCGCCGCGCCCGCCGGGCGCCTGACAGCCAAAGGGCACACCATGCAGTTTTTATTCCATGGCAACATCGCCATTAAACCAGGTTCCGCAGCCCTGGGTCGTCATTCGCATCGGGCCGTGGGGCCAGGCCCAAACGATTCGCCATTACCCGACACAGCGGATGCCCAGGGCCGGGCGGAGTTTTTCGCCCTTTTGGCGAAAAACCAATGGGAACTGATCACGAATGACGCAGACCTGATTCATCGCGTTTATGATGAAAAAATAAATTTTAATCGTACTATTGTTCTGCTTGTGGCAAACGTAGCCGAGGCCCCCGCCGAGGCGATTGACCGCCTTTTTGTCCGATACCCGCGATTAAGCCCACGACGGCTTTATACGCTTACCGCTGGTCGGGTAAAAGTCCGCCAGTTACCCGGTGCGGCTGGCAGGCCCCGGTAGTTACCGCACTGACCGACTGATGGGCAAAAAAGTCTGGACAGTATGGGCCAATTGAACGAAGGGAATGCGTGCAGAAACTCAATGTGGACAATGTGACGGCCTACCTTCGCCAGCGGAACGCTGTAAGCAGCGCCCAGGTGCTGGCTAAAAATCTATCCGGTGGCGTGGCCAATACCGTATTGATGCTGATGGACATGGGCGCAGGGGATCCGATCGGCACGGACATGCGCAGCGAGAGTCAAAAGAAACGTGGTATTCCCGATTCGCGCATGCGGCAGGGAAACTGTTTTGTGATCAAACAGCCGCTGGAATTTTTTGCCACCGCCGCCGAATGGCGCGTGGACCTGGACCGTATATGGGCTGAAAGAGATGCACTTAATGGCTTGGCCCCCCTGTTGCCTGCGGGCAGTGTCCCCAAGGTGCTTTGGGACGACCCGGCGAATTGCGTTCTGGCCATTTCGGCCGCGCCAGTTGGTTCATTGAATTTTAAAACAGAATTACTGGCGGCACGAATTGATCCGCGAGCGGCGACGGCGGCGGCCGAACTTCTAGCCCAAATTCACACAAAAAGCGCCGGCCAACCGGCCCTGCTGGCCCGCTTTGCCGACCGGCGGCTGTTTGACCAGCAGCGAATAGACCCTTATCTACGGCACCTGTTGCCAACGCACGCCGACGCACAACCGGCGATTCACCGGGTAATTGAATTGCTGACAAGTCGGCCGACTTGCCTGATTCACGGCGATTATTCCCCAAAAAACATGCTGCTGATTCCGCCAGCCGATTCCGACCCGGGCGCCGCGCCGCTGATGCTGCTGGATTTTGAGGTGGCCTTTCATGGCAACCCCGCCTTCGACACAGCGACATTTATCAATCATCTGCTGCTTAAGGCGTTTTGGAGCGGCAAAAAGTGGCGGCCATTTATGATCGCGGCAGACCGCTTCTGGAACCATTACGTAGCGCACACGCCCGCGGCCATCCACGGGCCGTCCACGCAGGCCGGCGGAACAATTCTTGGATCACTGATGCTGGCGCGCCTGGAGGGCAAGTCGCCAGTGGAGTACCTGACCGATCCCTGCATCCGGCAATGCGTCGGCAAGCTGGCGCTGGCGATCCTGGCCCAATCGGAAATGGGTATTGACGCCGCCCTGGATATGGCTGGCGAAGCGTTGGACATGGCCGGCATCAATGACTCATGACTGAAAATCAATGGTCAATGCTCACTGCACGGGGGCTCTGGGAAAGCCCTGTGACTATTTCACTATCAGCTTTGTTGTTTAAGTTCATCGCGCAGGCGAGCGGCTTCTTCATATTTTTCCTGGGCCAGCGCTTCGGCCAGACGCGTCTGCAGACGTTGCGTCCGCGCGTGGACAACGGCTTCGCTTATTTGGGCTTGTACCGCAATTTTTCCATAATGGGTCACATGCCCTTCATGCAGGCCGTCCAGAACTTCGTTTAACTGGGCTTCAAACAGGACGTAATCGTTGGCACACCCCATCACACCGCTGCGGCGGAAGTCGTCCCAGGTGGTGCCGCAATATGGGCATTTGATTTGGGACGCCGGAGCGGAGGTGCCTCCGGATGCTGCGGCTTTTGCGGGTGAATCGTCCGCAATTTTTAGCGACGGGGTGTCTGCATCAGCGTCGTCGGCCAGAAATGCCAATTCATCGATCGCGTCATCAAGTTCAAATTGTTCTTCGTGTTCGTCCTCACCTGAGGAACCTTCCTCCGCACTGCTGGCAATGGCATCTGTGGCCTGGCCGCTTTTATGGCCGACGTCCGGTGCGACCGGCAGACTGCCGACAATTCCAGCTGATACGGCATGTTTCATACACAGGTGAACCTGCACAATTTCCCGGCCGCCACCGGGAATGGCGGTAATATCCGTCAGGTGCACCACTGCCGGGCGCGAACATTTCATGCATGAGACATCCATGAGCACAGTGAAAAACTCCCTATAATTTCGCGGCAACAACGTTGCCACACTATTTTACCGCTTCGCGATCGGAAAAACGAATGAAAAGCGGGCATGAAATGCCACACGGCACACGCAGTTATACGCTTTCAATGGCCGCTTCAAGAATTTCCAGACTTCGCTGAATTTCTGTCCGGGATATAACCAGTGAAGGACAGATTCGCAGCACATTTTTCTGGGTGGCGTTAATAATCAGGCCGTGGGCAAGTGCGTGGCGAACCACCGGAGCGGCATCCGGAATGCATAGTTCCACCCCCAGGAAAAGCCCAAATCCACGAATTTCCTTTATGCACCGGCCGGCACAATTAAATGCGGCTATTCCATTGCGTAAAAGTTCTCCGGATTCGCGAGCCTGTTCCAGCAGGCCGTCCTTTTCAATGGTCGCAAGCACAGCGTTGCTGACCGCCGCACAAATCGGGTTTCCCCCCAACGTGCACCCATGGGTTCCTGGCGTAAAAAACTCGGCCTTCGCCGGTCGGGCCAGAATACCACCCATGGGCACCCCCCCGCCGAGTGCCTTTCCCATGGTCATAATATCGGGTAAGACACCAAAATGCTGATGTCCGAAATACTGGCCGGTACGGCCGACGCCGGTCCAGACTTCATCAAAAATAAGTGTCGCGCCGTGCCGGTCGCAGAGCTTTCGCACCGCGGGCAGGTAATCCGGCGCTGGCATATTCATACCACCTTCGCCCTGAATTGGCTCTAAAATAACGGCTGAAACAGTTCCATCCATCTGGCCTTCAAGTGCGGAAATATTATTAAATTCGACATGCACAAACCCTGAAAGCAGCGGGGCGAAACCATTTTGCGCCGGACCGGCGGTGGCCGAAAGAGCGCCAAGTGTTCGGCCATGAAAACCCTTATGCATGGAAATGACACGCGTCCGCTGGGAACCGCCGGCAAGCCGCGCAAGTTTGATGGCGGCCTCCGCTGCTTCCGCACCGCTGTGGCACAGGAACACGCGGCCATCAAAGGCGTCGCTGCGCAGCCGTTCAGCCAACTGCACCTGCGGCTGGCTGTAAAACTGATTTCCCACAGCCCAAAGTGTCTGGGCCTGCTGCGTGAGAGCTGAAACCAGAGCCGGATGGCAATGCCCCAGTATGGTTCCGCCAAAGCCGGCGAAAAGATCCAGATATTCCCGGCCTGCGTCATCCCAAAGTCGTGAACCGCGCCCACGTGTCAGCACCACCGGCAGCTTGCCGTAATTTCCCACCAGCGCGGCCTCATGCCGCTGAATCCACGGGTTTTGAGTATCGGCACCAACAATATTTGAACCAAGCATGGTCATTGCATCTCCAGGGATATTCCGGCACGGACGTTTCCACGACCGCATCGTTCGCTCGCCGCCGGCGGCGAGCGAACCGGCGGATGATTATACTATGAATGGCCCAT
>JAJZOA010000156.1 GCA_021852225.1 Planctomycetota bacterium | reverse complement strand
GGTTCGGATCAAACAGATCGGCCGTGCAGGAAAGCGCTGGGGCATGGGGAAAAAGGGAGGCGGTGTGACCGTCATCGCCAAGGCCAAGAAGAATCAGATCAAACACCGGGGGCGCCGTGCCGAAGAATTGACGCAATGTACGGTCGTATTCGCTCGCGGAGCGCTGAACCGGTTGAATTTCAGTTGGGATGGGAAACAGTTGATTGGCAGGAATTGGCACGTGGTGAAGCAGCGTCCGCATGGCCATGCCAAAATTACTGCGGGAATCTTCCAATGGGACGTGTCGGTCGTCCCCCATGAACACAAACCAGCGTACCCAGTCGGCCTTTTGTTTAAGGCCAAGACTGACAATTTCCTTATAAGTTTTTTCTGGCGTGCTGCCGCCCGTAAGAGCAATCACAAACCGGCCATGGTCGGAGATGGCTCGTCGCGCATGATTTAGAATTTCGCCGGCGGCGGCAACCGCCAAAGCTTCGGGGGATGGAAGCACAATGATCGTCGGTTGCATCAGATGACTCCAGCCTGCGGATATATGACCATACACGGCGCGATGGATTAAGAAATCCCACCACGTTGCCACTTCGTGGAGTATACGTGAATCACACCGCCGATGCTATCGATTTAATGCATGCGGAGGTTAACATCACCCCCCTTCCACGGCTGACGAAACGATGCAGGGTGCGCGGTCGGTGCGCACGATTTTATGGCGGCGGCAACTAGCGAATTGCGGCCATGCGCGACGCGGGTTTACCAAAGGCGATGCAGTGTATTGCCCGGATAATAAACATCCAGAATATAACGTGCTGTGGAACCTTCGCGGGCAAGCGCCTGCGCCCCCCACTGGGACAGACCCACTCCGTGGCCATCTCCGTGGCCATGGGTCAATTGAATGAACTGACCTTCGCTTTGAATATCAAAAAAGCTGCTGGGTGGCGCGCGCACGGTCGGGTTCGGATCAAACAGAAGCGCAAGACGAAATTCCTCGGCCCGAAGTTTTCCGACATGTCCATTCACATCCGTAACGGTAATCACCATAGGACGACCGGTGAGAGAATCCCGACGGGTAATGCGAACCGTCGCCAGCGGGCCAAGTTCTGAAAGATAGTCCAGGTGGTTGATCAGTCCCCAGTGCTGGATAGCACCGGTAATCTGGGCGAGTGAATACGTCTTGACAGGCCAGTTGAATTCAGGACAGTTCGCGTCCAGGTCGCCAAAGACCCGGCCCTGAAGAGTGCAAACCGCATGGTCGCCCCAGGCAGCTTTGGCACTTTGCGAAGCGCCGCCATTACAGGCGGAAAAATAGGCGCAGAATATTCCCGTCAGGCCGTCGGATTCTCCGTACATAACCAGTCCGCGTGTGGCCCGTACGGCCCGCCAGGCGACGCGGGTTTCGGCCTTTTTTCCGCCATAAACCTGGGAGCTTTGCGTTCCAGTAACATCCCACGGATGCGTCAGGCCGAAGGTTTCGATCTGGTAAAGCGCGTAGGTGCGGGCCGCAATCGCCTGGGCGCGGTAAGTTGCGGGCAGCCAACTGCGGTAGAGTTCCCGCGAAAGCACACCTGCCAGATAATCTTCCATTGGGAGTATGTTCAGAGCGATAAATTTGCCGTCCGCCAGGTGCAGAATTTTTATTTTCCCGCGGTAAAGCCACGCGCGAATGTGCGGCGGAACCGGCAATTCGGCTGTTATTTTCACGCGAATCATTGGCTGAGGCATGTGCGCTGGCAGAATGATTACTGGCGCATAAGCCGCGCCAAGAATCGCGGGCTTGGGCAAAATCGATGGCACTGCCGGAAATATGGGGGTAATTGGTTGTACCGGCGGCGCGGCGGAAATATGAAAGCCCGTGGGTGGCGGAGCTGCGGGCAACGTGGCAATGCGATTGGAATTTTGCCGGCAACCGCTGACCAAACTGACGAATGCGATCGCAAAAATGACTGGAAAAATCCGCGAATGGCCGCAAGACCGCAGTCTGGCCGAGGCCGAAGAATCCCCCAGATGCCGTTGGACGTGATTGAAGAAATATTGCCGGATCATCCATGATCCTCCAAAGGACGTTTATATTCCACCGGCCGCACGCCGGAAGCGTACGCTTACGTTACCAGACCGCGGGCGGGAAACAAGCGGCACGTGCCGAATTTATAAACCAAGTGCCAGAGGCCTAAAATGTGCAAGGCCATTTGGCCGATTCACCGACGTCATTTTCAATACGGCTGCATGGCATTTAATGCACGTGGCGGATGATCTGGCCGCGGACCAGAAACACAACTTCTTCGGCAATGTTGGTGCAATGATCGGCAATGCGTTCGAGATTTTTGGCAACCATAATCAGGGCCAGATCGGCCGGAACGCGCTGCGTATCGGCCACCATTCCGGCCTGCAGGTCCTGATAAATCTGGTGGTACAGGGCATCCACCAGGTCATCGCCGCGACAAACTTCGTTGGCCAGGCTGAAATCATTGATTCCCAGACAGCGGGTGGTGTCGCTGACCTGCTTAAGGGTGGCCTCGACCATGTTTTTAAGATCGGGCGGCAGTTCACCTGCGCGACCGGCGAACGAAGGCACCATCTGGGCTATGTTGTAAGCGCAGTCACCAATACGTTCCAGATCGCTGTTGATTTTGACAATGGCAAAGACGGTCCGAAGGTCGGTTGGCGTGGGCTGGTGAATTGCCAGAAGGTCAATGGCGGCCCGCTCAATTTCAACCTCTTCGGCATCTATTTGTGCTTCGTTATCCAGCACCGCATTGGCCACTTCCGGACGGCGACTAAGAACCGCCTGAGTGGCCTGCTCGACTGCGCCCTGCACCAGCGCGGCCATATTGACACAGCGATTATGCAGTTGTTCCAATTTTTCCACAAATCGTATTGACACGGTGCTTTCCTGGCTCGATCAAAAACTCGAAGGGAGTATACCAGCGACGGGCCGCCGGGGCCACCGGCCATAAAACAACAGATGACACGGCACATACAGCCAAAGAATAAATAACCGGAGCGGGCTGTACAGGAGCGATGTTCCGCCACTCCGTCGGGCGGTGGGCTTTTGGAAGCCACCACTCTGTCACGCCATCAGGTCGGTGTACGCAGCCAGGTTAAGCGGCAGGCGTTGACTGAATTAAGGACGACCCACCCCGAATTTAAGCGTAACAGATCGCTAAATACATTTCGCGGCAAGCCGGTTTCCAGTATTGTGATGCGAGCTTGCTCTGGACAGGAAAAAGCCGCAAAATTGCGAAAGGGAGGAAAAGTTCCGTCCCGACGCTGAACGCAGGAGTATTTTATGGCAACCAAACCACCCGGCGAGCCTCTGGTGGGCGTGATCATGGGAAGTAAAAGCGACTTTTCCACGATGCGCCACGCGGCGGAAATTCTTGTGGAACTTGGTATACCGCATGAAATTAAGGTTGTGTCCGCGCATCGCACACCGCTAAAAATGTTGCGCTATGGACAAGAAGCTCGCGAACGGGGCATTCGCGTGATTATCGCCGGAGCGGGCGGCGCGGCACACCTTCCGGGAATGGTGGCCGCGGTAACAACCGTTCCCGTACTTGGCGTACCTGTGCAAAGCAAGGCATTGCGCGGTATAGATTCACTTCTCTCTATTGCGCAAATGCCCGGCGGCGTGCCCGTGGGCACCATGGCCATCGGCAAAGCCGGTGCAACCAATGCGGGCCTCCTGGCGGCGGCCATTCTGGCCACAACCGACCCGGAATTACATGAACGCTACCAAGCCTGGCGGCAGCACAATACCACTAAAACAGAACAGGATACCGTCGCTCTCTGAGCTGTTTCGGACCGGTCATCAATGGAAACATCACACATGGACAATTCTTCCAATTTACCATTAAAACCCGGTGCCACAATTGCTATTCTGGGCGGCGGACAACTGGGGTCTATGCTTTGTGCAGCCGCCAAACAGATGGGATACCGCACGCTGGGAGTATCGAATCATGAAAGCGACCCGATCGCGCGCTGGGCGGATCATCATCTTGTGGCCGACCCCTCCGACCCGGCGACGGCGGCACGGCTGGCCCGGCAGGTGGACGTGATCACGGTGGAAGCCGAAAGTATAAATCCCGATGCGCTGGGTGCCGCGGAACGGGCCGGTGCGAGGGTAGCGCCCGGATCGCAAATACAGCGTGTGGTGCGCGATCGGAGACTTGAAAAAAGCTTCTTAGCCAATCTCAAATTACCCGATGGCCAGCGTGCGGTGGGCGACTTTCGCATCGCGGAAAGTGCCGATCAGGCAACCCGCGGTGCGGATGAACTTTTTGCCGCCGGTGCCACAAAAGTCGTCTGCAAAACCGCGCAGGGAGGTTATGACGGAAAAGGGCAACGATGGCTTCAAGACTTTCGGCAGGCTTCCGCTGCTTTTACCGCTCTAGGTGGTGTGCCACTTGTGTTGGAGGCTGGAATAACATTTTCCGCCGAGGCCTCAGTCATTGTGGCCCGCAGCGCCGACGACCGTCTGGCGCATTTCCCCGTTTTTTGCAATGAACACCGCCGTGGAATTCTGCATCAGACGCTCATGCCCGGCGGATTTTCAGATCCGATAACCCGCCGCGCCATTGAACTGGCCGAGGCGGTAGCACGGCAATTGAATGTGGTGGGATTGCTGGCGGTCGAAGAATTTGTTTTGCCCGACGGCCGGGTGTTGGTCAATGAGCTTGCGGCTCGGCCACACAATTCGGGACATGTAACGTTACGGGCAGCCAGCCGCAGCCAGTTTGAAATGCACGTGGCGGCAATTTGCGGGCTGCCGCTTCCGGAAATTGAAATACTTTGCCCCGGCGTCATGACGAATTTGCTGGGAGATTTATGGGCCAACGGCGAACCGGACTTTCCAGCCATTCTGGCGGATGGCAGGTCCACATTGCATTTGTACGGAAAATCACCGCGCGCTGGCCGAAAAATGGGCCACATCATTCACACCGGGCGTACTTTAGCCGACGCGTTGAGAGCGGCAAATTCCGCCTATCAATTGCTCGGTGGCCGGTAAAACCGTAGCAAGCACGGGCTGCGGCCGAATTGGTAAATTGGACAACGAATGGTCACTGCGAGCAATCGCAGGTCATCGCCATCATGACAGCGGTCATGTCGCATGCCGCCAATGTTATGCGATCCGGGATTCTTTATCCGAGGTTTTGATTTCCGCGCCAGTCAACGGACTGATGACATCTTCAACCGGCCTAAAACCGGTGTAACCTCTTGAAAGTTGGGTATCCATCCACGCAGCGGGCGGTTGAGTTCGGCTGCTATTTCCTCCGATTCCCGCTGTACTTTCCGCCGTTTGGCCATCTGGCTGATGGCCAAACGGATTGGCGCTGCAGAATGTAAAAATGGTTGCTTGCCTATCTACGCCCGAAAATATGAAGTTGTTAGACTCATTTCTGACCAATCTCCTTTGCGCCCCGCGCTATATATTACGGCCCGTCAGTTCGCGGGCCGCCTAACGCGACCTGTCCATCGGGAGTTTCCCCAGCGTTGATACCACCGCCACCGTCCTGATTTCCACCGGCTGGAACGATTACCATGCCGGGCGGCCATATCCTGGCCGTAAATCAACGCCTTATCGCGGCGAACCGTCGTCCGGTCGTAATCCCGTGCGTACAGGCATTTTATAGACTCCCGCTCTTGTTGCCCGTGAATCCGGATCATCGGCGAAATCCGCGGTTTTGTCCTGTTACCTTGGAATGCCAGAGCCAACTGGCGGATTATTTGCCCAAAACAAGGTCATCGCCGAACTCATTTGCGAAAATTTAACCGGGGGATCCGTCGCCGATCACCTGATGTCCCCCCTCACCTGCCAATTCGGCCAAATCCGCGGTTTGTCCTGTTAAACCTGTTTGCATGGCCAAGACCGGGTTGCGCAGGGTGGCACATCATCAGGCTGGACTCCGGCCGCGTTGTGGGATAGATTCTTGCCATGGAAAATGAATCGCAAAGCAATGTCACAACAGAGGCCTCCGGAGAACTGGTCGGCGGAAGCGCCAATGTTGCGCCGGAAACTCTGGCAGCCGCACCGACAGATGCGCCGTCCGCGACCAATGAGGTTTCGATTGTGGCTGTTTCGGAAGAAATATTGCCCGGCGATCAGATGCCGCTGCAGCAGGTTCTGGAAGCTATTTTATTTTCCAGTGATGTACCCCTTTCCGGCGGCAAACTTGCGCAGACCGTCGGGTTGGATTCCACCAAACCGGTCAAACAGGCGATAGAAGAGTTGAACGCCATTTACCAGCAGCGGGAGGCGGCTTATCGGATTGAAGAA
>JAJZOA010000172.1 GCA_021852225.1 Planctomycetota bacterium | reverse complement strand
CAGTGTGAAGGAGCGTCCTGCCGCATCGGTTAAAACCGGATAATTCATTGGATTAAAGGAATCGACAACAGCCTGCGCCGAAGCGGAAAGAAGCGGTGTGTTACCATCGCGCGGTACATGATAATGCAAACGAACCAAATACATGTTATCTTGTGCATACATTCGGCCAAGCCGAAGCCGGACGTGGCGAACCAGCGCACGGCCACCCGCAAACGGCTGTGAAAATACCACGTCGGCAGCGGTGACATACACGCGAACCGGCATACCGCCGCGAACCTCCCGCAATAACGTCGCATGGTCCGGCCATTGACGGATCGGTCGCTGAAATTCAAACAATTCGTCGGCGGTGGAATAAAATGCATTCGGCCACGGATGGCTGAACGGCCAGGCGCGCCCTCGACCACGGTCATCCACGGCGGCGGTAATCGCCGGGGGCGATGGAAAACCCGCAAGGTGGGCACCCGGTTCTGCCAACAAGGTCAGATACACCGTCAGATGCCGCCCCGCCGGGCCGCTGGCCGGGGCACCGAGCGCGCGGGGCACGATCGCCGTGCGGGCACTGATTAGAAAAGCTCCATCACACTGAAATGGATCCCGCGGGCTAACCCGCAGAGCATCGTCGTGCAATGCAGAAAAAAGAAGGACAGTTCCCGGCACGTGTTCCGGATCCGCCATCAGCAGTCCGGCTTTTTCCGCCATTTCATGCAGCACCTCCAGCACCGGCTGGTGGCGGAAATCGAATGAGAACCGCCTGGTCGAAAGCGCCGGGACCGTTGTACCAAGCTTGATATGAAATTCCGGACCGACTGCGTTCTGAATCCTTTTTATAATCTGAGGCACAGTCTGATGATTCACCACAAGCGAAACAAGCGTGCCCCGGCGTATGGCCTGGTAATCGATTTGAAAAATCACTCGTCGGATGCGCCGCCGCAGTATTGGCGATTGGGCCGCCAATAAAGCCGCCTTCAGAGCGGGCACTGCCTGCGCACCAGCATCCACCAGTTTTTGCTGTGCATGAAATCGTACCGCATAAGATGGATCAGCCAACTGCTGTATCAACTGCGGCAGCGGCGCAGCCGGCGCGACCGTGCCACCGCGGGAAACCGGAACGAAGATTAAGCTGACAGCACATAGCACCAATAGTCCGAGGGCCAAATGACAGATCGTTTTCATAGCACAACTTCCTTTTGCCGACCGGCAATGGAGGAATTGTACCGCGATCCGGGTTTGGTTTCTAACCCGGACTGTTTCGATCCCCAAATTGCCTTGCCCGATTATGTCGGCGCGGACCGGTCAAGCGGGAAACCGATCGGGTGAAATTCCGTGGCTGGATCGGCGGGTTGCCGAACCATTCAATCAAGGGCGAATCGTATCCCGTTCCGGCCAGTTTTTGATTGTACTCTGGCATTACCGCCCCGGAGCGCTTATTATTCTGGCTTAATAGAGGGTTGGACCTTTTTGTGCATGAAAGGGCTTTCATGAAGCCGGAAGATGTAATTGAACTGCAACCGCCGCGGCTTAACGCCAGCGAAAACATGTTTTTGCCCGCGGTTCTTGCGGGCCTTGGTACCACCATCACGCACTTGTTCAAGTCCGTTGGCGGACATGTTCGCACCATGCAATACCCGGAAGAACGTCGCGAAAATCTGCCGGTGCTGGAAAGAGGCATGGACGTGCAACGCTATCGGGGCGTGCACCGCCTGAATCGTGATGAACAGGGCCGCGTGAAGTGCGTCGCCTGCTATATGTGCGCCACCGCCTGTCCGGCACATTGCATTCATATTGTTGGAGACGCGGCACCTCAAAGCTGGCCGGACCGTGAAAAATATCCGATTAAATTCGACATTGATGAGCTTCGCTGCATCTACTGCGGCATGTGCGAAGAAGCCTGTCCGGTGGACGCCATTGAACTTACCTACGAATATGATATTGTCGGCTTGACCCGTGAAGAAATGATTTTCGACAAGGAAAAACTGCTGGCGATTTACGATCAAACGATTGAACGCCGGCCTATGTAAGTTACCCCCCGCCCAGACCGGGACGGGCCGCAGCAGCCTTTGGCGGCTCTCATTGGGCTTAACCGGCCGCCTGCGTTTCAGCGAATAGCGCTTCAACAAAATCATCAGGTGAAAATGCGGCGATATCATCCGGCTGTTCGCCCAAGCCGACGAATTTTACCGGCAATCCCAACTGGTGTCGGATTGCCACGACGATGCCGCCCTTGGCAGTGCCATCAAGCTTGGCCAGGAATATGCCGGTAAGGTCCACCACTTTTTTAAATTCAACCGCCTGCCGAATGGCATTCTGGCCGATGGTGGCATCCAAAACCAGCAAAGATTCATGGGGGGCATTGGGGATACTTTTGCCGATCACGCGGCGAATTTTTTCCAGTTCACGCATCAGATTGTCTTGGGTATGCAGCCGCCCCGCCGTGTCCACAATTAATACGTCGATATGGCGGGCTTTGGCCGCGTGGCAGGCGTCAAAAGCAACGGCAGCCGGGTCGGACCCCATCTGATGCTTCACAATGTCCACACCAATGCGTCCCGCCCAGATGGTAAGTTGATCCACGGCGGCAGCGCGGAAGGTATCACAGGCGGCAACCATCACCGTTTTATTACGGGATTTCAAATATTGACCAAGTTTGGCAATGCTGGTGGTTTTGCCCGCTCCATTTATGCCCGTTACCAGAATCACGGTTGGACCTTCGGCGGCGAAGTTAAGTTCGCGGCTTTCCACGGGCCAATAGGCTTTCATTTCAGCCTTTAGAAATTCCAGAACATCATCACCACTGGCAATCCGCCCATCTTTCCAGGCGGCGTTTAGATCCGTCATAATCTTGTCGGTGGCGGCTACGCCCAGATCAGCCAATAAAAGCCGCTGGCGTAATTCAGTCAGCAGTTGCTGGTCCAGGGTCCGGCCGCGAAGTAAGGAGCGAAGCGATCCAACAAACGCTTCACGTGTGCGGTCCAGGCCGGTCCGCAGCTTTTCCAGCCCCTGTCCAATCACCTTGCCTAAAAATCCAAACGCCATGCACCTGATTCCCTGGAAAGTTCAACACCTTACGCCGGCTTTACCCGCTGCGGCGGTGGGCGGACAGCAAATCCGCACGACTGATGATACCGACAACCCGTTTGGGTTGCTTCTTTTCCACCACCACAAGCCGGCCGATTTTATGCCGCGCCATCAATTCGTCTGCCATGCGCAACGGGCATTCGGGATAAATGGTAACGGCCGGGTGATCAATGACTTCGTGAATGCGCATCGCCGCCGACAGGCCCGGTCGCAGCAATTCGCGCGTGGTCAAAAAGCCAATCAGTTCTCCCGCCGAGTCAATGACGGGGAAACCATGATGGCGCGGCGCGGATTGATGGTCAAGGATGTCGCGATGAATTTCTGCGACGGTTTTATCCGCTAGCAGACAAACCGGATCGAAATTCGCCGCATCGCGCACAAACAGCCGGTCCAGAAAATCAATCGCAAATTCACCGCTGACGCGGAGCCCTCGGCGGGCGATCTTTTCGGTCATGATGGTATCCCGCATCAGCAGGCAGGAAACTATGAACGCCATGGTGCAGCCGGTCAGCAGGGGCAGCAGGCCATGAGGCTGAAGCGTGGTTTCAAATGCAAACACAATTGAAGTGAGAATCGCCCGCGAAGCACCGGTGAACAGAGCGGCCATTCCCACCAGCGCCGCGACGCGCACATTGACACCCGCATGGGGGAACAGATACATGGCCGCGCTCCCCAGCAGCGCACCGCAAGAACTGCCGATGGTAAATAGGGGTGCCAAAGTTCCGCCGGATGTTCCTGAACCAAGTGACGCCGTCCAAGCTAACCATTTGAGTATCAGCAGCGTAAAAAGCCCCCCCACCGCCATGGTTCCCGACAAAACCTGATCTATGTGGTTATACCCTACGCCAAGCACCTGCGGATCTAAGTATCCGCAGACTCCGACGGCAACGGCAGCAATGGCCGGCCACCACATCCAGTGCAGCCGACAATGTTTTTCAAAGCCGTCTTCAACCATATATACCGCACGACTGACCCCGGCCGCGAGAATTCCCGCGGCGACTCCAATCGCCGCGTAAATCAGCAACGCGCAGGGTCGGGGCGAGGAAAATGCGTGCATAGGAAATACCGGTTGCGATCCAAACACCAGCAGACGCAATCCGGCGGCGGCAGAACTGGCAATGGCGACAGGTATGATAGATCGGGCGCGAAATTCAAACAGAAGCAGTTCGACGGCCAGTAAGACCGCGGCTACCGGGGATCCGAACGTGGCTGACATACCCGCCGCGGCACCGGCGGCCAGCAGGACTTTTCTTTCATCGGCGGTGGAACTAAAAAGCTGTCCCAGCAATGAACCAAAAGCGCCGCCAGTGGCGATAATCGGACCTTCCGCTCCAAAAGGGCCGCCGGTACCAATACTGATGGCAGCCGACAGAGGTTTAAGCCAGGTCAAACGCGCGGGGATAGAACTCCCCTTAAGCAGAATGGATTCCATCGCCTCTGGAATACCATGTCCACGAATTGCCGGCGACCCGAAACGCGCCATGATTCCTACAATCAACGCGCCAGCCACCGGTACGGCGATAATCCAGATTCCCAAATAATGATCGGTTGGGCTGTTGAAGGCAACGGAGATTCGTCCATAAAAGAAGATGTTCGTAAGCAGCCCAATGAGTTTAATTAATGTCCAAGCGGCCGCGAATCCAATTCCCCCCAGCAGCATCGCCAGCAAACTGACAAGGTAGACCCTTGGTCCCAGAAGCGTCGCATGGGGGCCTATGCCCTCACGGTAAAGAACGGGGCCAAGAGATGGAGCAATTCCAACACCTTCAGTGGTTGATCCAGATTGCCCTGTTGTGGCATTCCGGTCGCGCATCGGTAACGAATCCTTTGTCATCGAGAAACTGCCTCCTGTTTTACAGATGCAAGGTGATCCGGTTTCCCGGTTGATGAATATTACCCGGTAAAAATGGATCCCGGCATGCCGCGGCAGATTCGGCCGACATGCCTATTTTTTTCATGGCGGTTATTCGCTGGCGGCCGCAGGCGCGATTAAGGCCAGATGTTCCTTCAAAGCGGCATCCAATACCCCATTTACAAAACTGGCGCTATCCTGGGTGGAGAATTCGCGGGCGATGTTGATGGCTTCATCAAGAACCACTTTGGGTGGCGTTTCCGGCACATGTGACAGTTCCCACAGTGCCATGCGAATGACATTGCGGTCTACCGGGGCCATGCGTGAAACCGACCACTTCGGCACCAGGCGGCTGATCCAGCGGTCCGCCGTTTCGCGGTAGTCCCACGCACCGCCAGCATAGCGTGTTGCAATTTGGCGCACGAGGGTATCGGTGGTTTGTTCGGCGACGAATCGAGGAAGTTGTTCAATTAAAAATTCCGGGCCTTGTACATCCGCTTGAAAAAGAACCTGAAGCGCCAGTCGCCTGCCTTCAGATTGCTCTCGATTAACTTTTTTTACAGACACTGAAACCACATCCTTTATTTATCTGATTGTTTTTTTAATTCAGCCATGACGCTGGCCATTTCAATCGCGCTGCAGGCCGAGACCCAGCCAATATTCCCCATTTTAAGCCCGGCGCGGTCCATGGCCTGTTCGACAGTGTCGGCAGTGATCACACCAAAAAGTGCCGGCACGCCTGTTTGCGGGCCAATGGCGGCGATCTGACTGGCCGATTGACCGGCGACATGGTCGTAATGGCCAGTTTGACCGCGAATGATACAGCCAAGGCAGATAACCGCCGCATATGCGCCCTCTTCGGCCAGACGGCGGGCCACGGTGGCCAATTCCAAGCTGCCAGGCACCCAGACCTGCAAAATTTGTGAATCAGCCGCCCCATGCCGCTGCAATGCATCTACTGCCGCAGCCGCCAGCCGACTTGTGATAAGGCTGTTAAATTCGGCGGTGACAATGGCAAATTTCTGATTGGGCAAAACCCTAAGCGAACCACGTATTTCCTTGAGCATCAGGCTGTTCTCCATGTATAAAGCCAATGGCAAGTGTAACGAACCAGCCGCGGACAATCCAATGCCTTTCATGACAAAATGTCTTATTTCGTATGTGACAATCTCCGGTAAGCCTTGCCCCCGATGAAATCCACGCCCATTCCAACGGCATTGTTAAAAATGCCGCTTTTATTTACTAACGCGATTAAATGGCAATTGACGGGTTTCATGTGGGGCCGGCTTTCGTCACGGCGGATTGCGCGATAGGCCACAGGCAGCGCATTGTAGTTCCAACGCCCGGTTGGCTGTCAAGTTCCACCGCTCCCCCCATGGCCGCAACGGCGTGTTTGACGATAGCCAAGCCCAGGCCTGTGCCCCTATCGGCTCCCCCCCGGCTGCGATTGACTGTATAAAACCGTTCAAAAACCCGGTGAATATCTTCAACGGGTATGCCGCAGCCGGTATCCTGAACTTCCAGCACGAGCACTTCCACTGTGCCCGGGAGTCGGGGTTGAGAATGCAACGAATTTTCGGCTGGCACGGCGGGCAGAAGTGTGGCCCGCATCTGCCGGCGCCAGCGGACTTCGACAAATCCAGTGGCGGTAAATTTAAGACTGTTATCGATGAGATTTTTGAGAATCAGCATGATCAGCCGTTCATCACCGCGCATGATACGGGCGTCGGGCGCGATAATGAATCGAAGGGCCAGATTTTTATCCGCGGCAAGCGAGCCGAACATATCCAGAATAACCGGACGGACTTCTTCCAGGTCAATTTCTTCGGTTCGAATAAGCGCGCGGGGGTCTTCCGTGCGGGATAGATCCAAGAGGTCCTGCACCAGCAGTTGCAGCCGCAGAACATGGCCTTCAATGATGCTGAGGCAGCGGCGAACAATTTCCGCTTCTTCCAACCCGGTTTCATTAATTGTTTCCACCGCGGCGCGAATACTGGCCAGCGGCGTTCGGAGTTCATGACTGGCATTGGCGGCAAAATCCGCCTTGATCTGCGTGTTTTGAATAAAATCGGTCTGGTCATCCAGAAGAAGCAACAGACCCGTTATCTTTTTTTCCTCCAGAATCGGCCGAATGGAAACACGCATGGTGCGCATGCCCGAGAGCATGTTCAAGCGAACCTGTCGCACCGGAGGCGCGTGGCCTGATTTCGCCAACTGCATTAATTCGACAATCTGGGAATTCCGCAGGAGTTCACCGAAGCCGCCGGTCACACTGTTTGGTGAATCAGGTGAAACGGATAGAATTTCCGTGGCACGGGGATTCGCCAGTTCCACATTGCCTTCCATATTGACAACAAGCACTGGCTGTTCCAATCCGGCAAGGAGCGCCTGAAGGCAACTGCCTTGCCTCCGCATATGCTCGCGTTCCGCGGCACCCACCACGGATAGCGAATCTATTAAACGCCCGATCTGGCCAAGTTCGCCAGCTTCCAGCAGATGCAACTTACGGGCCGCGCCGCCGCGGTCCATCGCTTCAAGAGTTTCAATCATCCGTTTGTAAATATAGCGCCGCCGCCACCCCCCCACCGCCATCATCACCACCAATCCCAGAATGACCGCCGCGGCAACAGCCAGCCACGCGGCCGGGGAAAGGGGTACCTGTGAAAAAGTCAAAATCGTCAAATTCAATGCCATGGAGCCAGCAATCCTGAACGCACAATAACGCCCGTCCATGACCCGCTTCATGAATCGACGGCGTTATTTCGGCATGACCATCATCCCCGGAACAAATTTTCTGTCCAGTGCGGTCGTGTCGGAACGAACCGGGGTAAAAGCGATCCACATTTCGATACGCTGCGCATTTGAGACGGATGGTGCACAAATTCATTCAAGATATTATCAACGGGCCAGCTTCCAGCGACCCGTAAATCGGAGCGTTATCCTTCCTCTTCAAGGGTTTCCAGTAGCCGGTAACCAACACCGCGGACAGTATGAACCATCCATTGCCAGTCGCCAAGCTTTTTGCGAACCGCTGTCACATGCACATCAATCGCGCGGTCGGTCACCAGAACGCCGGCCCCCATAATACGATCGGTTAGCTGGTCCCTGGAAAGAACCCGTCCGCGGGCGTTGGCCAGCGCGCTAAGCAATTTGAATTCGGTGGGCGTGACACTTATCGGGCGACCTTCCAATGTAATCTCGTGGCGCGCCGGGTCAATAATCATCGGGCCGTTTGTGATCATCTGCTGTGATGACTCCGCGCCCGCCTTGCGTCGCAACACCGCGGCCACGCGGGCCATCAGCACTTTCATTGAAAAGGGTTTGGTCACATAGTCGTCGGCACCCAGGGAAAGCCCGACGATGATGTCTGTTTCTTCGCCACGCGCCGTAAGCATCAGAATGGGCAGTGTGGCTGTTTGCGGATCACCCTTAAGCCGGGTGGCGACTTCCTGACCAGTCAGGCCAGGCATCATAAGGTCCAGAAGGATAAGATCAGGCCCCTGCTTACGCGCCAATTCCAGTCCCATTTTGCCATCGTGGGCGGTCAGAACCTCATAGCCGTGTCGCTGGAGATTCATGGAAATTAAATCAACCAGGTCGCGTTCATCATCGACCACTAAAATCCGTTTTTTTCGGGACATATAAAACTCCACCCAAACAGGTTGGAAACCAACCGAAACCTGCAATAGTGTTAACAATTACCGCAGTGCCAGGTCGCGTCAAGACCATTGCGCAAAGTTTACTGGTTTGCTTACCAAGTCTTTACCAGCCGCTAACATTTTGGTTTGCTTTGCTCGGCGCAAGGATCGCTTAATCCCGCCGACTTTACCGTCGGCCTGTTAAGTGCAAATTTTGCGATTAAGGCCTGATTCAGCAAGCATCAGGCGAACTCCGGCACTTCGATTAATTTCTTTGCATTTTCCACAAAAGCGACATATTCAAACAATATGGTTCCGACCAACGTATTGGATTTGTGATTATTTTCACAAGACTTTGCGCCGACCATTTGCTAACATAGCGTTTTGGAATGGGGACCCGGATAGCCGGGCTACCCGGAATCAATGCGGAAGAGGCTTTCATGACGGTTACAAACCCGGACTCCAATTGCGCCATACCGGAATCCTCGGACGCCGAGAATCTAAATTCCGACGCCAATCTTGCCCCATCGCATACTGCAAATATCGGATCCACCTCGAAAGTACCAACCGGGTCCTCGGCAAAACTGGCCGGCTCGGCACCGCCCCAATGGGCCATTGAGCGGTTCTTTAACCGGCTTGGCCAGTACCCGGCGGCCATTGGCAGCGCGCTAGACCGGCTTGCAGCGCGGCGCGGTCCGATCGGCAGGATTGTCTGGTTCTTCAGTTCCGTGCAGTTGGGACTGGTTTGGCTATTTCTTACTGCAACATACATTGCAATCGGTTCCGGAATGCCGTGGGTGCGCTCGGCGTTTGATGTCACGAGCATGGAATTTTTCGACGCGTTTCCCATGGTCATCCTGATGCTTCTGCTGATTACCACACTTACCGTGGTCACTTTGCGGCGAATCAGGCTTTCGCTTTACAAACTTGGCGTCTGGACGGTGCATACGGGCATTATTACGCTGGTGATCGGCTGTTTTTTTTACTTCGGCATGAAACATGAGGGAATGGTCCGCATATTTCTAAACCAGAAGGTGAACCATTATTATGATTCTTCGGTTCGCGCGCTCTATATTGTGAACCCACAAAATAAGCGGCATGTCATGGTCGGACTGCCGCAACTGCCTATTTTCAAAAAGCGATCCCCCGGCGACACTCCACTGAATATTCCCATTCCAGCCAAGGATCTAAGCCGACTCAACCCCGCCTGGGTACACGCGCATGTGGCCATTGTGGGATATTACCCATATTCGGAAATTGCGCCGACGCCATTTAGCCGGCCGGTGAATCATGCACCGCACAATCCGGCCATCGCGGTGAATTTAAGCGCCGGCGGAGTAAGCAGCGGGGCGCAATGGCTGCTGGGAAAGTTGCCCGCAGGGCGGGTAATGGACCGCGGTTCTCCATTTGGCATTGAATATCTTTATCATCCCTCGGCGCGGCGGCAGCGGGACATTACCACCAGTTTTCATGGCACTAATGCCATTATCGTCAATGTTCCCAAAGATCATGTCCGCCGGGTTTATATTATAAAACCCAATACGCCAATTGTCGTCAAAGGTACACCTTACACACTTTTGCCAATTGCAAAAATCACCATGCCGCTTCGATCGCCCGGTTATCTGGGGGCAACCAGCCAATGCTACATGATTAACGTGACGCGAACAGATGCTGGCGGACTATTTAAGTTTCAGCGGGTGGCTCTTTTCCGCTATCCGACGCGCACTGTGGATTTTATTTTGAAACATGGCAAGCGCGAATTGATTCCCAATAAAATCGACCACCAG
The DNA here is from genome assembly GCA_021852225.1 of Planctomycetota bacterium. The sequence goes on along the minus strand of JAJZOA010000172.1, from coordinate 17,643 downwards.
TTGCATATTCGCTATCTTGATGCTGCCCGCGACCAATTCTGGGTCGTGGAACACAAAAACGGAACCTTTACCCTGGTGCATCGTGCCGCGGGTGGAAAAGTATCAGTTCAGCCTATGAAACTCGGGTCTAATGCGCCAGCCGTAGTTCAGGGCATGCCGGTGCAGTTCAGCCTTCAGTCGGATGCGGATATGCGTTTCAGACCGGAACTCATTCCACCGGCAGATCGGCGGCCAAAGGTGGAAAACACCATGGGCAAATGCGTTCTAGAACTCCAACTTACGCGACCGGATCGCCGCCCGGAGTCTATTTACCTGCAATACCAGCAATTTGGCCTGTCCGGAGATTTGCCACCGGCTAAAGTGCGAATGGGGAACGGACAAACCGCCGATTTTATTTTTTCCCAGTTAGAGCGACCGCTGCCGGTGACCCTTAAACTGATGGCGTGCAAGGAACTTTTTTACAGCGGCGGCGAGAATTTCCCGCGAGATTTTATCAGCAAGGTTCGTATGACGAACGATAAGACCGGCCAAAACAGAATTGCCGTCATTCATTTGAATCACCCGGCACAGGCGGACGGGCTGCATCTGTTTCAGGCCCGCTTCGGCCACGATCCGGCGACGGGCAGTCCATTTACCGTTCTGGGCGTGGGCAACACGCACGGATTTTATGCCATGCTGGTGGGCGTGATCATGGTGATACTGGGGATCGGCTATGCGTTTTACATCAAGCCGATTCTGCTTAATATTAAAAAGAAGCAACTGGCTGCATACGCCGCGCGTCTGCAAAAATCTTCAACACACACAAATGCCCCCGTCTGACGGTGGCAGCTTACTTGGAGTTTCATGATGGGTTTTAATCTTCGACGTAGCGTTGCACGGGCCGGGCATGTGCGGATTCAATTTTTGGCGTCTCTTGTGATCCTGTTGACCGTCATAACGGCGGCACTGCCGGGCGTGGCAGGCGGTGCGGTGATTAAGGTGGATGAAGCGGCCGTGCCAAAACTTCCGATGGGGCATCCGGTCATTGGGCCTGGTTCGCCCCAGGTCAACCCGATTCCGAGCAAATCTCGCATGCGGGAAACCAGCGATATCGTCAATCAAAATCGGACAATATTCAAAAAAGGGATTCATTTAAGCGCGCTGGAAATGTTGACGATTCAGAACAATGATGAACTTAAAACCCTGGATACCTGGGCGCGGGAGTCTATTCATGCGATCTGCGGCTACAGTTCCATCAATGGTGAAAAACCGCTCTATACGGCATTGGATATGGCCTTTCGGCCGCAGGCCTGGGACAACCGCAATTTCATCTACATAATGGCGGTGCCGATACGCGAGCGTCTGGGCAAACTGGTAAGCCCTCGGGAGGCGAAGCGCATTCTGGAACAGGGAACAGTCAGCCCGGTGTTTCTTGCCAATCCGGAAGTGCGAAAGTTGCTGATTCAGATCGGATCACAGTCCGTTCTGAGTTCCTCGGTGCAGCAGATCAGCATTGCCATGCAGACTTTTCAAACCCTGGGACAGCAACTTGCGATTGTGCCCCCCGCAAAAAGCGATCCGCACGGGCGATGGGTTGAGCCGATTCGACTTCTGCCGAATCTTGGAAAAATGATCGGTACGATTGCACCAAACCTGAAGGCCGCCAAGCCGCTGACTGGTTACAGCACTGCAACCGCCAAAGCCGTTACCCTGGCCTATGTGGACCTTGGATATGGCTGGACCAGCAACAATGTGTCAGAAGCAAACGCGGGGATACACCAGCTTGCCGTGGCGCTGCCCGCGGTGAATCCGACGATCTACCCGGAATATGCAAAGCGGTTTGTGGAAGTGTGGTACAACCGCGTATTCAATGGAACGCTGATTGGCGTATTTTTTTATTTTATATCTCTGACGCTGTTTCTGATTGCCGCAACCGGCGCATACCCCGCGGCGCGCAAACCGGCGATTATATTTTTTACCCTCGCGGTGCTGCTTCATGCGACATTCATGGGCATCCGCTGGTGGCTGGCCGGACGCATTCCGATTCAGAACGAATTTGAGAGCGTGCTCGGGTCGGCATTCATCGGCTGCGTCGTCGGGCTTATACTGGAATACTGGAAACGCAACAGTCTGTTCGGACTGGCGTTCAGTTTTGTCGGCTTTCTGGCCATGACAGCCTGTTTCGTGGTGCCGTTCGTGCTGGGCAAAAGCATTGGTGCCAACATCAGCCATGTGGATGGTGTGCTGAACACCTATTGGCTTTACATTCATGTGAATGTCGTCATCAGCAGCTACGCGCTGATCGGCGCAAGTTTTTGTCTTGGACTTGTGTACTTGTTTACAAAATTGCATTATTCAAATACGCCCGCGTCGCTTGTAATTCAAAACCGCTTCAAATTCGCCACGGTCGGTGGCCCGGCCTTGGCCATGGCCGGTGGCGGCGGCGGATATGCGTCTGGTCCGACGGGTTACGGCGGATCAAAAACACCGGAACAACTGGCCGCCGAACTTACGGAGCAGCGCCTCGGATTTCTGACCCGGCTGGATCAGGCCAATATCATTGTGCTGCAAATGGCGTTCTGGTTTTTGGGAACCGGAATTATCTTTGGAGCCGTATGGGCGGATTACAGTTGGGGCCGGCCCTGGGGATGGGACCCGAAGGAAACTTTTGCTCTGGTCACCTGGCTCGTCTATCTGATTATTGTGCATTTGCGGTTTGTTTCGCCAAAATATCGATCCGACTGGACAGCGTGGCTTTCGATTGTTGGATTCCTGGTCATGATGTTTAACTGGATCGGCGTAAATTTTTTCCTGGTCGGGTTGCACAGCTATGCCTGAGGTCCACCTGAAACCCCGGTCTTGGCACGGCCCGTTTGGCTGCCGAAGCGGGAAGAATATGTTGGGAAAATTGCCGCCTGACCGATAGAATAGTTGACGGAGTGAAACGAAATGGGAACTGCCCGGAAGGGTGATTGGAGTTTCGTTTATGAATCTGGCTGGAATGCTGCAATTGGTTGCCCCATCCACTGCGGAAAGCGGTTACGCCACTTATTTCACCCGTCTGGAATCCGACTGGATCACTTCACCACATTCCCTGGACATGGTACGAGGCGGCATGACCGCAATACTGAAGAACGTCATTGGCCCATCCGAGGGTATCGCGGCCGGTATCGCCTTTCGCGCCGCACGCGCTGGAGATATCGCCCCGTTTCGGGAATTGATGCAATTGCTTTCCACGAAAAAGCTTCCAACAGATTTGTGTGCCGCTTCGCTGCGAACCGGGACCGCGCTATGGGAACAATCCCGGCGTTGGGAATGGACCAGTGCGGTGCATGCACAGCTCGACCCGCTGACCCTGCCGGCGGTGCATCATGCCGCCGCATTTGGATCGCTGGTAAGTGAAACCACCGCCAACGAAATCCGTGCGGTGGCGACTTATCTATATCGGGCGGCACAGTTGCTTATCCGCGACGCCGCCACCGGCCTGCAGCTTGATGATACGAATGTGCAGCATCTTTTATGTGATTGCCAGGAACAGATCACCGTCCTGGCACAGCGCTTCACAGGGTGCACCCCGGCCGACATAGCGACCATTGCGCCGAATTAAATACATTTGGCCCTCCCGATCGCGAAAAAATCTTTGAAGCGTCGCGAGGCAGGCTCGTTCGCACACCCATCCCCGCGATGACGATGAGAGGCGCGTTAATCTGGCTGTGCGGACCTGACTTTGAAAATGCGGAATCCAGCCTCGTGCCAATCCTTGTCCAACGATGCCGACCCATTCGGTCGCATAGCTGCAAATCGGGCGATTGGCCGACGGATAACAACATCAATAAATTCGGTTAGAATAGCGCAGCATCATGGCAGGCAGAATGCTGCGGCCGACGCAGTGTTGTTTAAGGATGTCGTAATCAAGGGGTTGGCGGAAAGGCGGCGAAGATGGACAAAAACAGGATACGGTCGCAAATGCGGGAAACCCTGAAAAAAATAACACCTGAAGATCGGCACACGCGGTCGCTGGCGGTTTGCCGCCGACTGGAGGAAACGTCGGCGTTCCGCGCCGCACAAAGCGTGATGCTGTTTTTATCGATGAAGACCGAGGTGGAAACCGCCGCTCTGGCCCTGAGCGCCTGGCAAGCGGGAAAATCCATAGTGATGCCGCGCGTCCTCTGGCAGGAACGGTTGATCGAACCAGTGGAAGTCAATTCGCTGGAAACGGAAGCCAGCCCACACTTCCAGGGACTGCGGCAACCGAAAACCGGTTCTCCGGTGTCACTTTCCATGATAGATATCGTCGCGGTTCCGGGGCTGGCATTTGATTTACGCGGCTATCGCGTGGGCCGTGGCAAAGGCTTTTATGATCGCTTTTTGCCGCAAAAGGATTTGCGGGCGGTAACCGTGGCGCTTTGTTTTGATGAACAGTTGCTGGCCGATTTTATACCGGCTGAACCGCACGATGTGCCGGTGAAAATAATTGTCACCGACAAGCGGACGATTCATTGTGCGACCGACTGATTCCGGTATAAAACCGGAAAGACGTGCCGCACGAAGGCTTTTTTTTACCTGGTTCGCCGATGCGATATCGCTTGAAAACCAGAAAAGACACGCCATTCGGCAATTGGCTGATGTGGCTGTTCGTCAGTGTCCTGGTTGCGGGCGGTGCCTATCAGGCCCTGCGCATTCGACGGTCTATTCTGCATTCTCTTCATCGGAAAACGACACCCTCAATACAATCTTCAGTGCAAGTCGACGCGACCAAAGGCACTGCCGCCCATCCGGCCATTGGTCCGACGGACGGCTTAAACACACCTGCGGAAACAGACCCCACCGTGACGCTTCTGCAACGCCATCCGGATGTGCTGTTGGTTCTGGCTCCAGGCTCTATTACGCGGTCAGCAAAGCTCTTCACACTTGCTAAGCGGCAACTTGCCAATGGGAATCCGATTACGGCAAGGAATCTCCTGAATCGGGCGCTTAAGGAGGTGGCCGGACTCGGCGAGCACCAGGCATATCTGATTCGCGCCCTTCTCAACCGGATAAACCGCCGGACTCTTTTAAGTTCCGCATTGGCGCCAGGGGATCCGCTGTGTCGGCTGATCACGGTCCAACGCGGCCAGACACCGGATTATCTGGCGGACATTTACCGCATTACACCGGCCATGCTCCGCGTTCTTAATCCACAATTAAATCCGCGGGCACTGGATGCGGGAGAAGCAATCAAAATTCTGCTTGGCCCGGTGGATGTCACTCTGGTTTTACATGCAAATAGAATAGACTTGTCCATACGTTCGCAGTTTATCATGTCTTTGCCGATGCGCGCGGACGCCGTTTTTCCGCCTGTGCCGGGCCGCTACCGTGTCACCGGCGAATATTATCAGGTCAAACAGAGCGGCACGATTAATCTGGACCATATTGACCTTGCACCCTCTTCCGGCGCGACTCAACAGGCGTTTGTCATCCGCTGCCTGCGGTCACAGACCGGTGGGGTGCGCGTAAGCAGCCGTGCCATGCGATGGCTTCACGCGGCAATCTGCCGGCCATATTCCCGAGTGGAAGTCGTTCCATAGGACCGCAAGCGTCCTGGCCAGCCGCTACGAAGGTGACCGAAGGCGGAAAATACGGGCGGTTAATCAATATCCATGTACCGGAAATTTCACTGTAAAATGCGACATCACTTTTTTGCCATCCTTAATCGCTGGAAAAAAAGTCCAGAGGCGAACCGCATCCACGCACGCCTGGTCCACGGCCTTGACCCCGCTGGAATGAATCACCTGAATGGTACCGGCTCGGCCATTCGGCAACACCGCGATGCGCAGCACGGGTGAATGCGGAGGCGGCTCGAGCTGGTATTTAAGCGGAATATCTGGATCCGGGTGCTTTAGCACCTGCGCCTGCGGATCGTTAAATGCCGAAAGACCGCGGTCTCGCCCCTGCCCCTGACCGGCGTCGCCGGTGCTGGGGGATAACCCGGGCTTCAGCAACGAAAACGGAGAGCCGTACCCCTCGTTTGGATCTACTCCATTGCGTGAACGGGTATTGTCAGACAGAGTTGGCTTGAGTCCACGCGACCGCACCGTCGGAAATGCTGGACCTTTCGATGGCTGAACGGGCGAGGCCTGCGGTATATGCGCGACGACCTCTGGGGGAATCTGTCCCGTCCATATCGGGCCGGGGCCGGGAATGCCAATCAGATGCTCGGCAGGAACGGAATTCCGCGATGGATTGAGCATGTTAGCGTCGGCAAGGGCCGATGCATCGGGCTGATTGGCCTGCAACACGGGTGGCCGTGGAAACGGGGAAGACTTCCAGTGTGTGGTTAGACGCGCAGATTTTCGGCTATGTGCGCCAGGAGGCTGTATGATCCCCCCCGCCGCGGTGGCTTGGTCGCCCGCAATTGCCAGCGTGCCGCCTCGACTGCCCGGGTGGTGGGCCGCCTGCCAGAGCAAAATAAAAATAAACAATGCCGCCAGCAAAGCCTCAAACAGCATCGCAAGAAAAAGGCTCAGTATCGCCGCATATGAAATGCCCGCCGGTCCGCGCGGCACAAGCACGATGATCCGATTACCCGCCAGATCCGCAAGTTTTTCGGCATCCTCTGAATCAATATGTTCGCGCCAAAGGATGGCGGACAATCCGGACAGAACTCGATCAGAAGCGTCGTAGGCGTCGGTGGCAATAAAATCAGCGGATTCATCTAGCGCGACCGTGGGTGTTTCCGGCGGGTCATACTCGGCCACCAATCCGGATAATTCGTTTTCCGGATATCTGGCGCAATCGGCATGATCTGATAAATTGTTCATAACCATCCGATCAGCCATCGCCTGTTCGCGGCCGCACAAAGGGGCGGCCGCCGCACAATCGCCGTTCAGAATACCTCCATAATTTCGTAGTGAATTTCGCCGCGAGGCACACTCACCCGAACTTTTTCACCCACGCGGGCGCGCATAAGCGATTCACCCAGCGGGCTGTTAGCCGAAACTTCCATGATGTCTGAATCCGCATCGAAGGAGCCTTTGTTAATTTCACCCACAAGCCGAAAGGTTTCCAGATCGCCGGTTTTGCAATCACGCACTTTTACGGTGCTTCCCAAAAACACCATGTCGGCGGGAATATCATCTGGATTCACCACAGACGCATGGCGCAGGCGGTTTTCAAGGTCTTTAATCCGCGCTTCAAGCATGGCCAGTTCCTCACGAGCCGCATGGTAATCGGCATTTTCCTTCAGATCGCCTTTTTCGCGGGCCTCAGCGATGCGCAGGGAAATTTCGGGACGTTTATCAATCAGGGACTTAAGAAATTCATCCAGTTTTGCCTTTTCTTGAATCGTAAGCAACTGAGCTTCCATCATAACCTCACAAGGCCGGCGAGTTCCGGCAACAGACAAACAACGTAACAGACCACCATCGGTTGCGTACCGGTGGGTAAAACCTCGTTACTGAATCCCTAGAAATTCCTTCATGTGGCCATCGTAAACATCCTGTGCAGCGGATTCAGTCAGGTTCAAACGTAGTTCGTTGATTACTTTTGTACCTTGGCGAATCCATAATTGGAAACAAGGATTGCATACGCTTTTATGAATTTCTTCGCCGAGTGGCCCGCTGAACGGACGTTCGTTCATTTTAGGTGCAACCCGTCCGCACCGCCGACATTGAATGTTGCCGGCCGCTGCGAGTTCCGGCGTAAATTCCACCGGCTTCTCTTCCGGCGGCGCGCTGCCGAGTTCCTGCAGCATGGCAGTCATGCGATTGCGCGGCATAAGATCGCCCTTTTCCTGAGCAACCTTATACCCCTTCTGCAGCGTGTGAATAGCACTTTCCGGGTCGCCAACCTTCCGTTGAGCCTCGGCCAGCAGAACATAGGCGGGGGAAAGCGACGGATTCAGTTTTAACGCCCGCATCAATGGCGGAATTGCCTGGCGAAATTCATCGCCATCTACAAGAGCTTTGCCCAAAGAGAAAAACCCCAGGTCGTTTTGCGGATCCGCTTCGGTCATTTGTGTAAAACGTTCAATTTTGGGAATATCCAGCATTCCATACTACTCCTTAATTGCACTATTCTAGCGGCTAAATGGCTGGCGACAAAGCGATTGTTTGCCAATTCACAGAATAGAATTTACGATGAATCCTTGGGAATTCGCCGGCGCGCTGCCCGAACCAGCGACAGTTGGGTTCGAAACCACCGACCGAAATTCCATTTAAGTATTGAAAGGCAGCCCATGGCTTCAAATCAACCAGTGCCACAGTCCGTTTCTCGCCGCGGATTTCTGCAAGCCACTTCCGCCGCGCTGGCGGCCACCGCCATACCTGGCGCAAGAGACATAACCCAGCCAACGCCGCCGCATCGGGTTCGCGTCACGCGTGACAGCATCGGGGCAGCCGAAAGTGAGGCAGCCGCCGGTACCGCCCTTGGCGCGCTGCATATTTCCCAGACCATCGCGACCGCTTCCGGCACACCATTGGGTGGAATTGGTACCGGGTATGTGGATATTCGCCCCGATGGGTGCTTCCACGATTGGCTTATTTTCAACGCTGGTGCATGGGCCGGCGAACTGCCGCCAAAACAGGCTGGACAGCCACCTGTGGGACCGCAGTCGCTGCAATTTCTTTTGCGTACCGCGACCGATGATCCCAAGCAAACGCAGATGCGGCGCCTGTATCTGCGCCCCAATGAAAACAATTTATATTCGCTCGGATATGTGCAGGATGTGCAGGCAATTGAATATGACGCCTGGTTCCCCATGACCAACCTGCGATATATAGACAGTCAATTGCCCGTGCGTGTCAGCGCGGCGGCATTTTCACCCTTTATTCCGGGGGACGCGAAATCCAGTGGAACGCCGGGGTTTCATTTTGTTTTTACGCTGGAAAATATTTCCAGCAAAACAGTTGCCGTCAGCCTGCTTTCCATGTTGGATAATCCGCTGGCCACGGGCTACCACCAGCGAGAATTGCACAATTCTATTGAAACTGCGGGTAAAACGACTCGGCTTCTGATGCAGACCAATGCGGGCGGCGAAAGCAAAACCGCAATTGGAGGAATGTGCCTTTCTGTGACCGAATCCGAGGATGGCCCGCGCGGCAAAACCACCTTTATCACCGGAACTTTTCCTCAATACACGTCGGCTGGGCCATTCAATTGGAATACACCGCGACTGAATTACATGCTGGTGGATGTACTGGGCGAGTTTTTCAACACTGGCCGACTGCCTGATTCTACCGCCAGCCATGATCCGGCGCAGACGTTTACCCTGATTGACGAACAGATTGCGAACCTGCCTGCGGCAAGCGCCGACCGCTGGCTTGCGGAATTATCTAAAGATGCGCTGCTGGGGCGCATCATTTCCGACGCCAAAAGGGCCGATCCACACGGAATGGCAACTGTCGCCGGAAAACGTGCAATTCTACGGGAAATCGCGGACAACATGACACGGCTGGCCGGAATCGATCGCGCCAATTCCACCTGGGGAAGTGGAGCCTTGGCCACCAAGATCGAATTAGCACCGGGCGAAAGGCGGGAAGTCCGCTTTACGCTGGCGTGGTATTTTCCGCATCACTTCAGCAAATATGGCCAGGACATGGGACACAATTACACGAATTGGTTCAACAACGCGCTGGACGTGAGTGAATTTCTTGATCGGAATTATGCCGCACATCGGGCGATTACAGAATCTTTCGCAAGCACGCTGGCGGACACTTCCCTTGGTGCCCCGATGGCCTTCGCATGGTCAAGCCACCTGGGCACAGCCGTCACCAACACATGGTGGGATAAGGCCGGACATTATTCAATCTGGGAGGGTCTGGGCTGCTGCGGCCAAAGCACGATGGATGTTGAATTTGATGCCAGTTTTTCGGTTGTCGCGCTGTTTCCGGAACTTAAACTCGGACAGATGCGGAACCTTCTGCAATTCCAAAAGCCCAATGGCCAGGTCCCCCACACCTACGATGGCGACTTTCATCACGTAGACCAGGGGGGCTGGGGCCGCGTGGATATGAACCCCCAGTTTGTCATGATGGTGCTGCGCGATTATCTCTGGTCCGCGGATCAGTCCTATATTCAAGACATGTGGCCGCATGTACTTAAAGCCATGGAATTCACCGCTTCACTGGACACCAACAATGGCGGCCTACCCAATTCCAATTGCGGATTTCAGACCTATGACCAGTGGGGATTGCGCGGATCTCCTTCATACATTTGTTCTTTGTGGATCGGCGCATTGGCAGCGGCGTGCCGCATTGCCACAACCCTGGATCACAAACACCATGCCGCGAAATGGGCCGCGCAGTTGGAAAAGGCCGCCGCCGCCTTCGATCGGCTGCTGTTTAATGGCCAATACTACAGCCTTTGGGTGGATGGTGCCCTCCGCGATGAGATGTGCATGAGTGACCAGATCAGTGGCATCTGGTTTAGCCATCTGATTGGTCTGCCGACCAGCATTTCCAAAGCCAATCTGACTGCGGCGATGGAAAGCATCTGGAAAAATAATTTCAGTCCCGCAACCGGACTGCGAAATGCTTCTGCGCCAAGGGGCGGAAAGTCGCTGCTGGTGCTGGAAAACCTTCAGGCCGGCGGCGTCTGGTCCGGCATTGAATTCGCATTCGCTTCGTTCCTGATGGACCATGGGCAATATGAGCGCGGCGAAAAACTTGTGCGGGCAGTCCATGAACGCTATCTGCGGGCGGGCATGCCGTGGAATCATGTGGAATGTGGCAGCCATTATTCCCGCCCCATGAGCAGTTGGGCCGCGCTGTTGGCCGCCACAGGTTTTAAGCCAGACTTCCCTGCCGAAACTCTGACGCTGGCCCCCCCGGTTTCTGGAGATTTCCACGCACCATGGGCACAGCGCAGTGCCTTTGGCCGCTTGGCGCGCCGCGGCACCTCGCTGGAAATAAGCTGTGCCGTCGGCACTCTGACATTCCGCAGTCTGCTGGTAAACATGCCGGCCAAAAAGGTAACAATAAATGGGGCGGCAATTCCATTCACAAAACATGCCAATACCCGTTATACGCAATTAAATTTTACAACCCCCGTCAAACTGACCGCCGGGCAGACACTGGACATCGCTTAAATAGGCGGACGCCTTCTATAATGCCCTTCAGATCGCGTTCAAACCGATTTTTCATCCGGTGCGGTTCCGGGATTCCAGCAGCGGGTGCAAACCCGTGGTCCGCTGAAGCCGGGACAAATTGCGCCATTCATCCGCAGGCAATCGGCATTACGTAAACATACGTATTTGCACTGCGCCATACCCACTTAAGAGCTTTTTGCATTACAATAGCGGCATGCGAACCACTGCCCGCGGCCGAGCCGTTGAAGTATTGATTGCCTGGCGGAAACTTGCCTCCCCGCCAACTATCCCCCCGCACGACGCGCCAATATGGGAGAAGTTCCAGCCCGGAGATCGGGCCTTGGCCTTCGACCTTATTCATGGAGTCATTCGATGGCGTACGACGCTGCAATGCGTGTCCCAGGCGCTGCTGGACAGACCCTTTGACCGGCTGGATGGCTATGTTCAGACACTTTTACTGCTCGGCATGTACCAACTTCTAATTTGCGATGGCATTGCCGACTATGCGGCAATTGATACGACCGTTGAACTCGCTCGCAACTATCCAACTGCGGTTCGCGCGGGGGGGCTTATCAACGCAGTTCTGCGGGCGGCGCAACGACTGCTGGTGGAAATTGAAGACCGTGGCAGCCTCGCCGCCAATGCATTTCCACTGGATTTTCACCGCCAGGTGCGGTTGGCAAAACCGGTTTTTCCCGATCCAAAAACAGATTTGCCCGGCCACCTGGCCTTGGCCACCAGCCATCCGCTGATGCTGGTACGGGCAATCTTCACCTGGATGGACTCCACCGCGGTTTTACCCGTTTTAATTGCCAACAACGCCCGTCCGGTTATCGCATTGCGGGCGGATGATCCGGAATATTCACCGCCGCCGGGCCTCGGCCTGCTGGCGCATAAGCAAAAAGGATATTATCTGGCCATTCATGGCTGGTCTCCAGCATTGGCTAACGAAATCGCCATCGGCTTTCTATCTCCACAGGACCCCACCGCCGGAAAAGCGGCGGGCATGCTGGCCAAACTGCTGATGACAACGGCCCGGCAACCGTCGGGCAGCCACCAAATTCTGGATTTATGCGCCGGCCTGGGAACCAAAACCATGCAGCTTTCACGAGCGCTGCCGAACGCAAAAATTATTGCCAGCGATATTGATGGTTCCAAACTTGATCAGCTTATAGAACGTGCCCGCCAGTTGCAGGCCCTGAATATTGAACCGCGCAATGCCGCCATGCTTGGCGAAAAAGCTAAATTTAATGCCGCTCTGGTGGATGTGCCCTGTTCCAACACCGGAGTTCTGGCGCGCCGAGTGCAGGCTCGCTGGCGATGGCCTTCGCTAAACGTCCCGGCAATGCGGCAGGCTCAATTGAAATTATTGCAGCAGGCGGCGGAACTGGTCGTTCCGGGCGGCGCACTGGTCTACAGCACCTGCAGCATGGACCCGGCGGAAAACAACCTGCTGGTCGACGAATTCCTGATATCCGCCGCCGGCAAAAGCTGGCAGAGAGTTGAAGAATTCCGCGCTCTGCCGAATCACACCGATCAAGCCTCGCAAAATTGCGATGGCGGCTACGCCTGCGGCCTGCGGCGAACTTAAACAATGTGAAAGTATCCTACTGTATTGATATTATTCGAGGTGCCCGGCAGTCTGCGGCCGCCGAAAGCACGCGTTGGAAAATTGAGCTGCACAAGCGAATCCTCCGGCCGTGACCCGATCATTTTTCCGCATTCTTTTTTGCCACGTTGTTTTATACGGCGGGGCCGGCGCTGAATCAGGGAACTGGTTGTGTTGGCGATTGGACAGGGGTGTTATTCGGATCAGATGTCGGGGGCGAATGGGAAGAGGCAGTGGTGCGTGAGTTGACAACGCCGCCGATACCGGCCAATGAAAGTTCCACAAGAATTTGAACGACCCGCAAAATGGCCACCGCCACCACCACGAGTTGGGGAATCCCCAATAGTGGTCCTAAAAACAGCATCTGCACGCCATCGCGCACGCCAAGACCGCTGGGTAAAAGACTGAACATCCCGAGGCTAACGGAAAGTGCAAACACGCCTGTAAGTTTGAGGATATCAATCATTGGCACCGGGTGGAGTGAACGCACCGAGGCCCAAAGGGCGATGCCGCCAAACGCCCAGCATGGAAGAAATCGGAGCACGGCGATAATCATATCGCTTAGCGCAAAGCGACGATTTGGTGGAATAGGGCCGCGTTTCATGGACTTAAGTGCGAGGTTAATAACGGTGAAAAACACGCGCGGGTGAAAGAAGCCCAGCAGCAGTGTAATAAGCACGACGCAGCAGACGATATAAAGGGGATGATCACGAGCCGCAACCAGCAGCGTCACCGCGCCCACCAGGCCGCCGGAGAGCGTGTACATGGCATTTTCCAGCAAGGTAGAAAGCAGGCAGACTTCCCGTGTCATGCCGGCGCGATGGGTGCGGCCCAAACGGATAATGACCAGAAAAACTTTGCCGGGCGCGTATTTTCCAACCTGACTGTATACATAAGCGCCAAGCAGCGGAACCTTGGCTCCGCGGTCACCCATACGCCGCGCAAGCCAGAGCCACGTAAGCGCGTTGGTGGCCATTATGCCCACAAAACAGAGCGGAATCAGGGAGCAGTATCGCCAGTCCAGGTGCACAGAATAGGATCCAACATTCTGCCAGGCGCGGTGCAATTTTAAAAATACAAAGCCTAATATGGCCGCCATGACCGCAAATTTCAGGATGATGACAAGTGTTCGCTTCACGCAATCTCACATAAAGCCCGCAGGCTGATCCCAAGATAAATTCACCGGTGGCCGCGCATTCGGGGCAACACGGCTGCCATTTCTTTAAACGTCGAATACGGTGGGTTGTTGCTGATCAGGCGGTTAAAGCGGAAAACGGCGTGCAGACAAGCCGCACGCCGTTTGTATTTTTCCGAAGGAATTCACGCGACGAAAAAAATTAACGATAAAATTCAATAATCAGATTCGCATTAATCTGGAACGGAATCTGTTCCGGGTTAGGCAGCACAAGTACCTTGGCTTCCATTTGCGCCGGATTGAATTCCAGCCACGCGGGCAACTGATGGCCCGCCAGACCTTCCATATTTTCGCGCAAAAGTTTATGGATTTTTTCGCGGAATGTGACGACCATTCCGGGTGTGGTTTGAAAGCTTGCAACATCCACTTTTTTGCCATTTACAAGCACTTGACCATGCGCCACAAGCTGCCGCGCCGCCCAGATGGAGCGTACGACGCCCAGGCGGCGTACCACGTTATCCAGTCGGCATTCCAGCAGTTGCTGAAGTGTAACGGCGGTATTGCCCTTGGCCTGCTTGGCACTGGCCATATAGCGGCGAAAGGGCTTTTCCAGGACGCTGTAATGGGCCTTCATACGCTGCTTTTCGCGAAGACGAATGCCATATTCCGAGAGCCGCTTGGCACGAAAGCCATGCATTCCAGGGGCTACAAATTCGGATTTATTGTGTTTGGGGAGATCGGCAATAGCGACGCCAAGACGACGGGAAAGGCGGACTTTGGGGCCAAGGTAACGGGACATGAAAACTCCTTTTCGAGTCGATCAACGCATGGTCCGCCGGAATATGTCCCATTCCGGATAGCTCATGCACAGATTTCCAACGAATTCAATCGCGGAAATTGCCTGATCGCTTTCAAAGCCGGCGTACCAGCGGAAGAAAACAGTCTTCCGAGGCCTTCTCGGCGGATGTATAGCCCATTTACAATACTGTTTGTCGGAGGCAGGGTCAAGTAGACAATTGGGACCGGTCAATTGTCAATTGTGGGATGGCCGTCAATCCTGAACCAAATATTGATTCTCACCCTTTGGCGCAGAGCCGACCGGCAAATGCTGGCGTCCGCGCCGGCTTGCCTGTGGAGCAGGGCACACGCAGGAAAATCATTTTTGGGTTGAAGCGGCATTCGCGGCCTGTTGGGTAGTAACTGGCGAGCTGGCTGCGGGGGCGGTTGTCGCAGGCGAGACCGCCGGCGCGGTGGACGGCGGAAGAACTTCCTCATGAATACTGGTGGTAGTGGGCAGTCGCGGATACCCCGGCGCAGCGGAACTGGTTCCAACGGGGCGGGCTGGAGTCAGAACAGTGGTGACGGTGGCGGACTGGCCAGGGTGATTGGGCAGGCCAATTACAACTTCCGGTTTGGGCGGCGGCTGCATGAAAAGTGTTTCGGCACCATTATTGGCGAACGCGGGCGTGCGAACGGCGGTACCTGGACCGCGAGGCCGGGTCTGGCAGCCGGCAATCAGCATCAGCATGCCAAGAATCAACGCAAGCAGTCCGCGAGCGCCCTCGGGCACCCGTCGCGAGGATCGCCCGGACCGATGATTCAAAGATTGATAATATGGATTATAATGCATATCTAATTTCCTATAATTGTTTATTCTGGACGCCTGAACCCGTAACCTGGCCACGCCCCTTTATTTCCATAAGCCGCGAAACTTCCATGACATCTTTGTCACCGCGACCGCTAAGGTTAATGACAAGAATTTTGTCCGAATCCATTTGGCCGGCCAGCTTAACCGCCGCCGCAACAGCATGTGAGCTTTCCAGCGCCGGCAGAATGCCTTCGCGCTGGGCAACAAGTTCAAATGCGGCCAGCGCTTCATCATCGGTTACGGAAGTGTATTGCACGCGACCGGTATCTTTCCAATAGGCATGTTCCGGCCCCACGCCGGGGTAATCAAGTCCGGCGCTGATACTGTGCACGTCCGCGGTCTGACCGTCCGGGTCTTGCAGCACATAGGAAAGCGACCCGTGAAGCACGCCAGGATTGCCCATGCTAAGCGAGGCTGAATGCTGGCCCAGGTCACGGCCGCGGCCACCCGCTTCCACGCCAACAAGCCGCACGGGCGTATCATTGACGAATGGATAAAACATGCCCGCCGCATTGGAACCGCCGCCCACGCAGGCCACTACGCAATCCGGCAGGCGGCCAAACATGCTCATGGCCTGTTCGCGAGTTTCCTGACCGATAACACTTTGAAAATCACGTACTATGCGAGGAAACGGGTGCGGACCGACCACAGACCCGATGATGTAATGGGTATGTTCAACAGAACCCATCCAGTCGCGCATTGCTTCGTTGGTGGCGTCCTTAAGAGTACGCGAGCCGGATTCAACACTTACCACGCGCGTGCCCAGCAGCCTCATTCGGAATACATTCAGTTCCTGGCGCCGGATATCCTCGGACCCCATGTACACATCGCAGGACATGCCGAAAGCCGCCGCCGCGGTTGCGGTGGCCACACCATGCTGCCCGGCTCCGGTTTCGGCGATTATCCGCTTTTTACCCATGCGAACGGTAAGCAATCCCTGGCCGATGGTGTTGTTGATTTTATGGGCACCGGTGTGGGCAAGGTCTTCGCGCTTAAGAAAAATCTTTGCCCCACCGGCATATTCGGTCAGTCGTTTCGCGAAATAAAGCCGCGTGGGCCGACCGGCGAATTCGCGCAGGTAATATTCAAACTGTCGGCGAAATTCCGGGTCACGAATGGCGCGTTCATATTCCTCTGCTAGCTGTTGCACAGCAATCATGAGTGTTTCAGGTACATATGCCCCGCCATAGGGTCCAAAATGCCCCAGTGAGTCCGGCACGTTTCCGGAGGCTTTGCCGATAGCAGGGTCCACGATGGTTCGCGAGGAAAGCCGTCTTGCGGCCTCTGCGCGGTTCATGGCGGAAGATGGTGAAGATGCGGTTTGTGTCATAGCCGTAGGCCCTTTCAATAAATATCATAGGTGCGGCGGCCCGGTTTTGCCAAGACCGCGGTTGATGTAGCGCCTGCAAGGGATGCCGCCGTTAATCGGGATTTGGCCAACTGCCCGCTTCACGACTTTTTGAACTAAGCTGGGCCACCCAACCGGCGATTTGAAGCGAATGAGGACATCCGCGCCCTCGGGAAAATCCATGGTTCGCAAGAAACATGACGGGGCAGAGTCGACGGCCATCGGTTATCGGGTTGTCGGGAAGCGGGCCGGGGCTTTAGAATGCGGACGGCAATATTTTGCACGGCTGCAATTGCGATGGGCTTCGGAGCCTGCTGGCATG
The DNA here is from genome assembly GCA_021852225.1 of Planctomycetota bacterium. The sequence continues at coordinate 537 of JAJZOA010000172.1, read as the reverse complement.
AACGGCGGTCTAAAACAAGGTTACTCATGCCTTCAGAAATCAACATGTCCGGTTCCTCGGCGGCGGAAGATAAGCGCCAGCACTGGCTGACTCAGGATGTCTGGCTTATTTCGCTCTCCGCCTGTTTTGCCGACCTTGGCTATCAATCGGTACTGGCGGTTTTCCCTTTGTTTCTGGTACTGGTGCTGCATCAGCCAGTGTGGGTGTTCGCCTTGGCGACCGCAATAGCTTATGGCCCCGGGGCGATTTTTGCATTGATTGGCGGAAAGCTGGGCGACCGGTTCGGCCAAAAACGAGTCGCCCTGTTCGGCAATCTCCTTATTCCACTGTTGTCATTTTCCGGACTGGCTTCCACCTCGGCGGCCGCCGTGGCATTGTTCTGTGGCGGCTGGTGGGCGAGAAATTTCCGTTCCCCCCCCCGCCGGGGCATGATGGTTGAAGCTGTACACGCGGACGATCGGGGCAAAGCGTTCGGCTTTCTGCATGCACTGGACATTGGGGGCGGTTTTCTGGCGGCACTGGGAACTATGCTGCTTT
>JAJZOA010000139.1 GCA_021852225.1 Planctomycetota bacterium | reverse complement strand
TGCCCATCTGCCCTGAATGGAGCTACATCATCCGGCCACGATCCACACCCACTGCCAGCGGCCCATGAAAACACGAAGTTGTTTTTGCACTGGCCCTTAGCGGCAATCGGTAGCGGGGGGTAAAAAGTTCCGAAAAACCACCCACCTCCTGAGCGGCAGCTTCTTTGATTGCCTTAATTTCTCGTTCCGCTCGGGCGGAGCCCACAAGACGATATAAAATTTTCCGCCCCTGCGCTTCGCGGTTGTTGATCACCAGCCAGCGCGGGCTTTCCGGTACCGTCAGAATCATCAGCAGAAACACCATGGCGGGAAATATCTCCGAACCCAGCATCCAGCGCCAGCCCATCGCCTGATTCCAATTCATTGCCTGCACATGCGGACCGGTATTGATATGGTGCCCGGCGCGGAGAATAATATAGTTGACCCAATAGACCAACGCGATACCGACGACAATGCCCAGTTGGAACAACGACCCCAACCGGCCACGGTGCCTTTCCGGCGATATTTCCGCAATATACACCGGGGCGACCATGGAAGAAGCCCCGACTGCCAGACCTCCGATTATCCGGGCCAGAACCAGTTCGGTCAGGGAGCGTGGAATGGCGGAAAGAACCCCCGATACGGCAAAAATTACGGCGCAAATAATCAGCAACTTCTTGCGGCCAAAGCGATCAGACAGGGGGCCCGCGAACATGGCACCGGGAATGCAACCGAGTTCCAAACTGGCAATGGCGAAGCCTAGTTCCGTATTGGTTAGGTGAAAGTAGGTCTGCAGATAGCTTTGAACACCCGAGGCTACGCCCGTGTCATAGCCGAACAGCAAACCCGCCAAGGCCGCCGCAGCTACGGCAAAAACAGTCGGACCGATGCCAGGTGACGGTTCCGCCAAGGGCACCCCGACAGTGTTTTCCGAAGTAGTGGACATAGTCGCGTTCTCCTTTCCGAGCCGTCAGTGAACACCCGCCGCCGCAAAACCATGAAACGCGTGAGAGCGTCCAGCCAGCCCTGCTGATTATGTAATCGCATGCCGGCTTTCACCTCCCGCTTGTTGCAAAGAACTGATACTTTTTTTACCCTTTAGATATTGGTGATCGCTTTTTTAACGGCGGAACGCTTATGCAAATCCATCGACGACGGCAGATTCGGGACGAAGCCATCCCCATGGATGCGCGGACTTCTTTTGCCGTGCGTGATTTTCGGCTTAAGAATTTCGAATTCCGCTGGCACCGCCATCCGGAAGTGGAATTAACGCTGATCCTGCGTGGCCGCGGCTTGCGTTTTGTGCTGGACACCATTGAACCATTTGCCGAAGGAGATTTATGTCTGTTGGGATCCGATACGCCGCACACTTGGAGTTCCGAAATCCAAAAGGGCCATGTGCGATCTCTGGTGGCGCAATTCAGTTCCAATCTCTGGGGTAAAGAATTTACGGAATTGCCGGAAATGCGGCCCATCGCCGAGCTGTTAAGAGTGGCTCAGCGCGGCCTACACATTCGTGGCAAAACGCGATCCCGCGTGCGGGATATTTTTATGGATTTGTATGAAGCCCCGACCGGTTCCGCATTGCGCATTGCAAAACTCCTTGAGATTCTGGCATTGCTGGCCGCTGGTGGCATGAGCAGTGAATGTCGACCGCTGGGTACTGCCACTCCCGATATCCGGCCCGCCGTGCGAAATAATCAATTGCTGGAGGAGATAATCGAGCGTCTGCGTACCGCACCGACCAACGCGCCGACGCAGGCGCAAATGGCGCACAACGCCGGTTTGTCACCGGCGGGATTCAGCCGCTTTTTTAAGCGGCAAATGGGCAAACCCTATGTCCAGTATCTTGGCGATTGGCGTATTGCGCATGTCTGCCGACTTTTGGGGGAAACGGAGCAGACCATTACCGCCATCGCGCTGGACTCCGGCTTTGCCAACCTTTCCAACTTCAACCGCCGCTTCAAACTCGCAAAAGGCATTACCCCACGGCAATATCGCGCCATGTATAACCAGGCCGGCGGATAACGCGCCTGCCAAAGTGGAAAAAAAGTATTACTTACGTTGAAAAATCATATAGACACGCCGCCTGTGGCCGCTTTAAACTCCACACCCATAATCTCGCCCGTTGGCGTCGGCGGGCAACTACACAGTAATTTAAAAGGATATACTCATGAATATGAACCTCCAACCCGCTAACCCTCAAGACCCCATACAGACAATCCCAGAATTGCCGCAACTGGGTTTGACCACGGCAAGTCTCCGGGAAATTATCCCCGCTCCGGCTGCTGCGAAACCGACACGCATCGCCTTTCTGGGTTGCGGGGTAAAAATACACTTTCCATGGGATAAAACCTGCGCCAGCTATGACCGGGCATTTGTGGCTGCCCGCGCTGCCCTGGATCCAACATCCTTTGAACTAATCCGCGCTTCGGAGCCGTTTGAGAATCCTGATGAGCTGGTGCGGTGGCTCAATGAGAATGCTACCGATCTCGCCGGAATTATTCTGTTTCATGCAGCCTACACCGCCGGTGAAATCGGCTCCTATCTGGGCCGGTGGCTTACGGATCATCCGCTGCCCCTGTTGAGTTGGTCATTCCCCGATCCGCACAGCGAGCGCCTGACCGCGAACAGTCTCTGCTGCCAGAATTTTATTCTCAATATGCTCACGCGGTTCGGCGTCCGCTATGCCTGGGCACATCAGAAGACTCAAGAAGGACCGCCACCGATCTTGTGGACGTTTTGCCGCAGCGTCCGCGCCCGCCAGCGACTGCGCTACGGAAAACTTCTGCATGTTGGCGGAACGCGTGTAACGGCTTTTTATGACGGTGAAACCGACGAACTGGCCGTGATGCGGCGCTTTGGCCTGCGGTTTGACCGTGTGGATCTGGAGGCGGTATTTCAACACGCCCGCACTTTTAGTGATACGATAGTGAAACGCTTGGCGGATTCTCTGGTCGGCTCACCTCGGTGCGCACGGCGCGAGGTGCCTGATGTGCAGATTTTTCAAACGCTGCGGCTGGGACTGGCCATTATGGATATGGCTGTGAAACATAACTACATCGGCTGTACGATTAAAAGCTGGCCCGAACTCTTCGACCAGTATGGCTGCGCCGCTGATGGCGCAGTGTCCATGCTCAATGACGCTGGTTTATGTACCGCCGAAGAAGGGGATATGCACGGCCTGATTTCATCACTGGCCATGTACCTGTTGTCGGACGGACGCGCGGTTCCCACCATGATGGATATATCCGGGGTCGATTCGATCGCCAATCGCATCGCTTTGTGGCATTGCGGTGCCAGCCCCACCAGACTCCTGAAGCCGGGCACCAAGTTTGAAGCGCGGCGACATTCCATACTGGAAAACGCCGATGCCACGACCGCTGTCGGTCTGATGGTGGAATTTCTACTGACAACCGGACCCGCTACGGTCGTAAGGTATCAATCGCCCGCCGCCGGACGTTGCTTCACCTTTGAAGGAGAAATGATGGATTGCCAGATGCCCTTCCGCGGCGTTTACGGCGAAATGCAACCCACCGCGCCATGGACCGCAACTGATTTGATCGGAACGATCATCGCAAAAGGTCTGGATCATCACTGGTCTTTGGGATTCGGTCATTGGAAACCCAGCCTGCAGTTGCTAAACCACTGGCTGGGTGTGACGGAGTTGACATCGGAACATCCCGCCGAATTGTCCGGACTAAGCCGGTCGGCTTAACACAGTGCGCGAATTTTGAGTGTAATATGCAAAATGATGAGATACCGGCCCGCGACCAATTTCGCCAGCAGCTCTTTCGGGACGGAGTTATCAGCAATCCAAACGCCCGTTTGATGCCTTTGGCTGGCGGCGTGTCCAGTGATATTTATCTGGTGGAGGATGGCGACAAACGCCTGGTGGCCAAGCGGGCATTGGGAAAGTTGCGCGTGAAGGAAGAGTGGACAGCCGATATTTCCCGCAATCGGGTGGAAATCGAAGCGCTGCGTTTAATGGGACATCTGCTCTCGAATGTCGCCCCCCGCCTGCTTGCCGCGCATGGCGACCAAGGCTATTTCATCATGGAATTCATGGACGAGCGATTTGTTAATTGGAAGCACCTGCTGTTGAATGGCCAATGCGGCGAAAGTCATGCCCGGATTGCGGGCGGCACGCTGGGGGTGCTGCATCGCCGAACATGGGCCATGACGGAGTTAACCGAAACATTGGGAAAATGGGAAGATTTCAGACAGTTGCGCGTCTCCCCCTATTTTGAGGTGCTGGCAAGTAAACATCCGACCATCGCCAACGCCGTGGCGGTACAGATTGGTCATTTGCGTCATAGTCCACACAAAAGTCTCGTGCATGGTGATTACAGCCCTAAAAATATGTTATTTTGCGATTCCCAACTGGTGGTGTTGGACTGGGAAGTCGCCTGGTTCGGCGACCCCGCGTTTGATATTGCGTTTCTGTTGAATCATCTGCTGCTCAAAGCCATCCATCGCCAACCGCAGGCGCAACAGTTTGTGCATTTGGCACAGGTTGCGTGGCGGGCTTATGCTGAAAATCTCGGCATGGAAAAATTCAAGTTCATCGCGCCAACGGTACCAACATTGTTGCCCCTGCTGCTGCTGGCCCGTATCGATGGTAAATCACCCGTGGAATATCTGAACCGTGAAAGCGACAAGGAACTGGTTCGGCGTTTCGCTCTTAACACCATCTTATCCCCTCGGCCCACGACGGAAGACTTATGCTCGGTATTCAGCGATTTTTTAAAGGATCATGCCGGTGGAAATAACTGACATCATGGCGTATCAGATTTTTGATTCCCGCGGCAACCCGACGCTGGAGGTCCAGGTAACGCTTGAAAACGGCATCCAGGGCCACGGCCTGGTTCCGTCCGGAGCATCCACCGGCCAGTTTGAGGCCTTGGAATTGCGCGATGGCGATCCCGCGAAATATCGGGGAAAATCCGTTTTCCACGCCATCGCCAATGTCACCGGCGAAATCGCCCCTCACTTGCGTGGACATGATGTCTTCGCCCAGCGTGAACTTGATAAAGCCTTGATTGCTTTGGATGGAACCGAAAACAAATCCCGTCTCGGTGCCAATGCCATTCTCGGCGTTTCCCTGGCCGCCGTGGATGCCGCTGCCCGGTGCCGTGCTCTACCCATTTTTGAATACCTTGCCGCCGGACAATCCGTAACGCTCCCATTACCGGAAATTCAAATTATCGGCGGCGGATTGCACGCCAACCGCGCCATCGACATACAAGACATCATGGTCATGGCCATCGGTGCCCGCAGCTATGAGGAAGCGCTTGAAATAACGCATAATATATACCACGCCACTGGTGATCTGCTGACCGAACGCAAACAGCGCTGCGGAATCGCCGATGAAGGAGGCTTCTGGCCGCACGTTAAAACCAATGCGCAGGCGCTGGAATTATGCCTCGCGGGAATTGAAAGGGCGGGCTACACCCCCGGCGTGGAAGCCGCGCTGTCACTGGATATTGCAGCCAGTGATCTTTACGATGAAAAAAATAAATGCTACCAGTTCAAACTGGAAAGCCGCACCTTCGACTCCGCCGGATTCTGTGCAATGATGACCGATTGGTGTCATCGTTATCCTATTGTAGCCCTCGAAGACCCCGCCGCCGATATTGATCTTGCGGGTTGGGCCATGATTCAGCATGAATTGGGAAAAACCGTAACGATTATTGGCGATGATTTGTTCGTCACCAACGCCGCTCGCATACGGCAGGGAATAAAAGATAATCTCGCCAATGCCGTGCTGATAAAACTCAATCAGATCGGCACCGTCAGTGAAACTTTGAACGCCATTAAGCTCACGCACGATGCCGACTGGCTACCAGTGGTCTCCGCCCGCTCCGGCGAAACGGAAGACGCTTTTATCGCCCATCTTGCCGTGGCCACCAACGCACCAATTCTTAAGGTAGGGTCCTTCGCCCGCAGTGAGCGCATGGTCAAATGGAATGAACTTCTACGGATAAGCAATTTTCTGGGTTCAAAGGTGAACTTCCGCAGCGCCTCGTCACTCCTGCGCTCTGGCATGGCTCAGAAGTGACGATGAACTGATACAAAAACCGACCTTTAGCCCCAATACGGTTTACTTAAGCCGGAGTTTAGCCCACAAAAATGATAAAACCCTTGCGGAGTTCCGGCGCGCCGGGATTCATTTTGTCACTTCCCGTTCCGCACCGTACCAAGCACCGCCGCCACATGGCCGTGCGGCAGGCTGGAAGCGATGGTCAGGCACTCCGACGAACCGACCAGCCCCACGGGTTCGTTGCGCAGAAGGCGCCACTGG
>JAJZOA010000325.1 GCA_021852225.1 Planctomycetota bacterium | reverse complement strand
GGCTTCATTTTTCCATGGAATTTCCCATTTGACCTGCTTATGTGGGGTGTCATGCCAGCCTTGGCCGCAGGCAATACCGTGGTGGTAAAGCCGTCGGAAGTCACACCGTTAAGCACACTTTATGTATGTGAACTGGCTCAACAGATCGGCTTTCCGCCGGGCGTGTTGAATGTCGTCAATGGTGCCGGCAGCGTGGCCGGTACTGCCCTTACCGCCCATCCGCTGATTAAGCGCATGAGTTTCACCGGTTCGCCAACTGTTGGCAAAATGGTCAGTGAAGTCTGTGGCCGCAATCTTACGCCTTGCAAACTCGAACTTGGTGGCAAGGGCGCTGCAGTGGTGTTTGACGATGTGGATGTGGCGCAGGCGGCTGGTCAGTTGGCGGCGGCCATTACGCTGAACACCGGACAAGTCTGCTGCACGGCGACGCGATGGATCGTACATGAAAAAATTTATGAACAGTTTGTGCATTCGGCGGCCGCAGCTCTGAAGGCTGTTCGCGTTGGCCCCGCTCTGGACCGGCGAACACAAATGGGGCCATTAGTCAGCGAGGTCCAGCGGCAGCGTGTGGCCCGCTATTTGGAACAGGGAAAGCAGCAGGGGGCTACGGTGCTGCTGGATGGGCAAATGCCGCATGTGGCCGGCTATGAAGGTGGCTTTTATGTGGGGCCGAGTCTACTGGCCGGCGACAGCACGAATATCTGTTGTCGTGAGGAAATTTTCGGCCCCAGCGCATTTATTCTGAAATTCAGCGACGAATCCGCCGCGATCGCCGAGGTCAATCGGCTTTCTTATGGTCTGGCCAATAGCGTCTGGTCGGCCGATTTACAGCGGGCCGCCCGCGTTGCCGACCGTATGGTGGCTGGAAACAGTTGGATTAACGCACACAACGTGTTCGCCTACGGCCTGCCCTATGGGGGAACGAATTTAAGCGGAATGGGTGGGGGTGTGAACAGCCCGGAAACGTTTAATGACTACTTACGGCCACAAACCATCGCCCGACCGCTGGCGTGAATTGAGTGGCTATTTAAGTATTTTGATGGCCGTTTGAATAAAATTTTGCCAGAATTCGGAAAAATAATGTAAGCTTGGCCGGCCGTACGGCAACTAATATCAGATAAGAACTGCGGAGTTGACTTCACGCCTGCTGTGCATGTCCTGCCGCATAACTGTCAACAAGGAGAATCGTGATGAACTGGAAAAGGAAAATAACTGCTGCGGCAGTTGGAGCATGTGTTGGGGGGGCGGCAATGCTGGCTATTCCACTGACCATGGCCGCAGCCGGCGGCGCGGCGGCCGGGCCCGCGGCGGCAAACCCGATGGATGTGATGCAGGGTGTTAAAGTCCTGCAGGCAGCGATGCAGAAAGATGCCGCCAAAATGGATGCGATCATCGGCCACCACAGCCCGAGTCAGTTGATTACTGATGCGGCCTTTCAGGCCAAATATGCGCCGAAAGTGATCCCGATTTTTCGGGACATTGTCAACCAGGCCGATCATTTCAGTGCCCAGTATCCGCAATCCGCTCAAATGGTTGCGAGCCTGAAATATCATTATCTGGGGCTGTTGGCCTTAATAGGGGACAAAACAGCGGCGAAACAAATTTCCCAGGCGGAAAAATCCTCTAATCCGTCCACTATGCGGCAGGCTCATTATGCCGATCTCCAGATTCAATGGTGGCACAACCGCAAGAACCCTGCCGCGCAATCCAAAATACTTGATCAATATGAATCCCTGGCTAAGGCCAATCCGACCAGTGACAGCCTGGCGATGATGCTGTATGGAATGTCTCAAGGGGCGGGTGCCGCTGATTCCGCCCTGAGCCATCGCGCCCGGAAAATTATTGACAAAGACCTGAATGGTCAGATGGCCCAGCAGATCGCCCAGCAGGACAATCAGCAGGCGGCCATGAATGCAAAAATCGGCAAGCCGTTCGCGCTGACCGGTCGACTGCTGGACGGAAAAACCTTCAAGCTTTCCAAGTGGAAGGGCAAGGTTGTACTGGTCGATTTCTGGGCGACCTGGTGCCCCCCATGCCGCGGAAGCCTGCCCCACGTGATTCGTCTGTACGATAAATATCACGCCAAAGGGTTTAATGTTGTCGGCATCTCCAATGATTACCATCGGAGTGCACTGGTGAACTTCCTCAAGGCCAATCCCAAAATGGTGTGGCCACAGTTATTCGGAAAAAACCAGCACTCTTGGAACAAGCTTTCAATGGCGAATGGTGTCAATGCGATTCCTTCGCAGTTTATTGTTGATCGCAAAGGTATCTTGCGGGATATTGTGGTCGGTGAGGATCCCGCCCACGTGAAGGCCGATATTATGGCATTGTTGAAAGGCAAACCGGTGCCGCCACCAGCGGGCATTCAGTAACCGGCCCGCAACGCGAATATGGTCAAACTCTCCCTGGGATGTGACCCGCACAATAAGCGGGTCGCATCTTTTTTTTATGCCATATACAAATATTCCCGGCCCAAAACGGCCCGTCAGATTTTGCCTGGCGTTCCCGATACGCGCCTCATAATCAAATGAATTCGCAATTTGTGTGGCAATCCATTTCGCCTGGGGAGCCAGTTGGACGGAATTAATTATTTCAATTGGCCGCTGTGCTGCCGCAGTCGGTCAATGGCGCTTGTTATCTGGCTGATCATCGGTTCCCAATCCATCGGCGAATGGCTAAATCCGTCGGAGGATCCGCTCTGAATCGGCATTCCATATCTGATGGTGGCGCGCCGACGGCCCAGCACGTCGCGGCGCATATTGTCCTGCTGCTCGTGGTCGCCCAGCCAGGCTGGCACCAGGACAGCTCCGCTGCGGCTTGCCACCAGGGCGATTGCGCGATTGATCCGCAGCGTTTGGGCGGCGGATGCGGCCGCCGAAGGTGCAATCATTGCGACCACATTTCCGGCTTTCAGAAGTCGAATGGTCCGCCGGAGTGTCAGGAATTGTCCGGGGCCTTCAAGAATGGGAATAGCGCCCAGCGCGCGAAGAAAGCCGGGAATCAGCGGAAGATCAAAATAGTGTTGTGCGACAAAAAAATGAACCAGACGCTGCCGGCTGGAAACTGCCAAAATCAGTGCATCCAGCTCGCTGGTGTGATTGGCCACCACCAGCACCGGCCCGCTCGCTGGAATGCGACATGCCCCGATCATCCGCCAGCGGTGCCAGATGATCATATAGGCGCCGGCCAATCTGCGGGCGATCGCGGATGCCAGTGGCAGCGGTTGGCGTTTGTAATAAATGGCCACAAGGCCCAGTCCGAGCAGTGCGGTAATGATTGCGACACACAATAAAAGAACATGCGTATATGCATTGGCATTTGGCCACAGTGCGATGGGCACAGTCATGACGATCAGGCCGGATGTTGTCAGCATGTCGCGCACTGCCATCACCCTGCCGCGAATGTAATCTGGCACCACGCGCTGCAGCAGGGTGTCGACGCTGATAAACATGATGGCCGCAAAGAAAGATCCCACGATAAGGCTGGCCAGCATGCTCTGCCATTGTGCACAAAACGAGGCCAACAGCAGGCCGGCACCCACCAGAACGGTGGCCCAGGCAATGCCGATTTCCTTGGGGATACCCTGCTTGGCGCGGCTGATGGCCATCGCCCCGGCCACCATGCCCAGGCCCGCCATGCCCATGAAAATGCCAAAATCGCTCTGCGGCAGGTGAAATTTTCCGGTCAGCAGTCCTGGCAACGCGTTAAAGACCACTGCGCTGATGGAAAAAAATATCATTTCCAGGCCGATAACCTGAAATGGACGGCTATGGCTTTTCAGATAGCGGACGCCGATTTTCGCATCGGAAATCAGCCCGGCCGACGCACTGGCCGACTGCGAAATATCCGCACCACGCGCCAGACGCATGGCCATCATGCACAGGGCGGATAACAGGAACGCGGCACCATCCACATACATGGCATAATCCAGCCTCCATTTAATCAGCATATCGCCCAGAATAAAACCGATAAGGGAAAAAATGGTGCCCGCGGCGCTGATCATGGCGTTGGCCTGCAGCAGTTGCCGCGGATGGACGAGATTGGGAAGAATGGCGGCCCGTGCCACGTAAAAAATTTCGCCTACGGATGATAGTATAATTTCTGATCCGAATACCAGCCACAGCAGAGTATCCACGCCAAGGCTGTGCGAGCGGGCCCCATGCAGCAACACGGTTCGCGCGACCAGCACAATAAGCAGGCGAACCAGATCGCCGACGATCATGACCATGCGGCGCGGCAGGCGATCTGAAATAAGGCCGCCGAGAGGAGCCAAAATCAGAAACGGCACAAACATGGCCAGATTCAACTGCGCCGTCTGCTGGGAACCAAGCCCTTTCATGCCCAGCACGATGGTGCACAATAGCGTCAGCATGACCAGCCAGTGCACGCGGTCCGCCAATGCCGAGACCACATAGCCCAGCCAGAGCAGAATAAAATTTCGATTCCGCATCAGCGGCGGAAAATCCTGCAATAGCGGCGTGTCTAAATGCCCAGTTTGATTTGTCGTTTCGACCATCTAGCTTCCAAATCTTGATTCTGATTCACCAACGCGAATTCCGTGGCGACATTGCCCTTGTGGGATTGTCGGCTGCAATGAGATTCCATTCAAGGGGTCATTCGCCCCGTTCCACATTGCGAATCAGTCGTTTTTGCGATGGGTCTTCGCGGCGGTTAAATTTTTTCTGCGCGGGTCGATTCAAAGAGTTCATCGGGTGCTGCGCGGCGAAGGGCTGCGGTGACCAAGCCCAGGAACATTGCATCGGGTGAAAGTGGACGGCTGGTCAGGCAGGGATGGGCCTGCGTTCCAAAGAAATAGGGATGAATGTGGGCGGGCAGTTCCAGCATCTGCATAATCGGCTGATTGGGCGCGTGGCCACCGAAAATAAGGCCGTGTTCTTCCAGGCGGGAAATGTATCGTGGTTCGACTTCATAACGGTGGCGGAAGCGAAGGCGAATCTGGCGGGCACCGTTGTACAGGCGGCTTATTCCGGAATCTGTCTGCAGGATCACATCTTTGCCACCGAGGCGCATGTTGCCGCCCAGCCCCTCAATTTTTTTCTGCTCAGGCAGAATGTCAATAACCGGGTGGGGGCAATTGGGATCAAATTCCGTGGAATTGGCGCCCTGCAGACCACAGACGTTGCGGGCGTACTCTATAACCGCCATCTGGAAACCCAGGCAGATTCCGAGGAACGGAATATGGTTTTCGCGTACAAACCGGACGCACTCAATTTTGCCTTCGGCACCACGCGCCCCGAACCCGCCGGGCACAATCACGCCGTGGGCACCGCGCAAAATTTCAGCCACATTTCGGGAATTAATTTCGGTGGTGTCCAGCCATTGAATGTTGACCCGGCACTGGGCGTGCACGCCGCTGTGTTCCAGGGCCTTGTCAATGCTGGCATAGGCGTCACGCAGGGAGGCGTACTTTCCGGTTACGGCAATATTGACCGATTTATCGCGTGGGGCCAACATGCGGTCCACAAAGCCCTGCCATTTACGCCGGGCCTGATCCTCCGAACGCTGGTTCACCCGTTCATGCAGGTTCAGCAGGGTCAGCACTTCCCGGTCCAGGCCGGCGTCGTGCAGCATTTCGGGCACCATGTAAATGCTTTCCACATCGTGCATGGAAAAAACGCGGCGGAAAGAGACATTGCTGAACATGGAAATTTTTTCGCGGACTTTATCGGTGACCGGTGTGGGGCAGCGGCAACCGATAATGTGCGGCTGAAGGCCGGCCTGCATCACCTGTTTAAGGCCCAACTGGGCGGCTTTGGATTTCTGTTCGCCAAGGCTTTGGGGTTCCATAATATAGGTCAGCGCAACCACACACACGCTGTGTTCGCCTTCTTCATAGGCCAGTTCTCGAATTGCTTCAATGAAATAGCCGTTTTCGTGATCCCCGACGGTGCCGCCCACCTCCACAAATACAACATCGGCATTCGACGCCATGGCCAGTTCGCGCAGGGAATGTTTGACCTCGCCAGTGACATGGGGAATCATCTGCACATCGCGGCCCAGATATTGGCCGAGGCGTTCGCGGTCCAGAATGCGGGTGAATATCTGTCCGCTGGTGGTAAAGTTTTTACGGGAGAGATTTTCATCCAGCATGCGTTCGTAGGTGCCCAGGTCCATGTCGGTTTCCATTCCGTCATCCAGGACAAATACTTCGCCATGGCGGAACGGATTAAGCGTTCCTGAATCAATATTCAGATAGCCTTCCATTTTGATGGGAGCGACGCGCAGGCCTTTATCCTTAAGAATTTTGGCCAGGCTGGAACTGAAGATGC
>JAJZOA010000206.1 GCA_021852225.1 Planctomycetota bacterium | reverse complement strand
ATGTTTGTTGCGCATATCCTTGTCCCGTCGCTGGAGCATGCGCGTTCCCCCTGGAGTCTACTCCCTCTTGTGCTGAATGGTATATTTACGGCCGGTGTGGCCGTTTATCTGGGCCTACGGCTGGGAGCCAACGATAATCTGGTGCCGCGAGGATATATACTGCATGGTGCCGGCGCGGTGATGAGTATCCTGGCTGGCGAGGCCGCGTCAGGCTCGCTTTATTGTCTCGGGTTGGCCACTCATGCCAAATTATATGGTATTGGCGTTCTAAAACCCGGCGGTGCTGCGGGCAGTTTCTACCTCAATCTTAGCTTGGAAATGCTTTCCGCTACCCTCTTGGCTGGTCTGATTTCCTGCGCATTGGGGTGTGCTATAGGAATAGTCGCGGGAGCGACGCTGCGGTCCGGTTCTGAGAATTTAACGAGTAGAAAGTCTGCTTGGTGCTGGCATAGCACGAGAGCTGTCGCAATTGTTGTCTGCGGATTTACAGCGATAAACGTGGCAGGGTTATATGGACGGTTTACCAATCTTGTGTTCCTTGTATCGGTGTGGGGAAATGGCCATGTGTTGTGGCCACTAACGGAGGTGTCGATGGTGCTGACCTCATTGCTAGGCGATAACATTTGGGCATGCATCGCAGTCCTCTGGTTTCTCTGGCTGCGGGGATGTAATAACGTCCCAGGCTGGCAAAAGTGGCTCCTGTTCGCACCCTTGGCCGGAGCAGCCGCGTTTTTCATCTTACCGATGCTGTAATTGGGAGGCGAAAGAACGACATCCGCCGATTCCAAGCATGGCCACACAAATGGCGGGTGAAGCGGCCCAGCTAATTGTGAAGGGACTATTATTCATGATAATGAGTGATGGCGGGGCTGTTTGTAAATGCGTTACTATTCGTTAGTATAATAGGGACAGGCACATATTAAAATAACTTGATGAATGGGAGCGCGGGCGTGGCCGGCGTTGTAACATTGATTTCCTTTGCCGATGTCTTGCCTGGCGGTATAATCCATTCCTGATTGCTTAAAGGGGAATGTATCGTTGGCCGTAGCGGCTGAAACAATCTCGAATCGCAAATCCGGCGGCCTTGCGTCCCGTCGCAGGCTTGGCGATCTTTGCGGCCTGGCGGTTCGGGAATCTGCGGAACCTGAGAAAGGAGTTTATCCCGGACGCACCGGAATGGATCCGTTCCCAACCTCAGTCACGTGTCCCCTGCTTTCCTCCGCCGCCTCCGTGGTTCAAGATCGGTTCTTGTTACCCGAGAAATATAACGGGTACGTGATTAGTTATTTGAAATGGAGGCGGATTTAGCTGTTGCCGAAAGTTGAGCATGGCATAGCGGCGAGCGGTTCCGACAATGTCAGAAGCGGCACCATAACGCGATAACCTTTTGGCAACCGCTCTCCAGGATCCAATCCTTCTGCTGCCCAGCAACAACATCGTCTTGCCGGTTGACCAGCCTGTACGACCAATAGGCATAACAGGCCGGAGGAGGGTACTATTTACCATGATTGACCGCTTTTCAGAGCATCCTGTTCTCCTTCCCCGCACTCTGCACTCGGAGATCATTTTCAGCGTCGACGGTTAAGATTTCAAGTTCGCGGCACATTTAAATATGAGGAGGTGATTCTTGCTGCGACTTTGAAGCGACCAACAAGGTGCGGTCCGGGAGGGGGCGGTTTGTGGCCGGATTCGACTGGAAGTATATTTATATAGGGTTTGGTCAGTCAGGAAATAGTATTCATCCATATGGCGTAAAGATTCTGTTCGTCGGCGCGGCAACGTCTATAAGTTTTCGCCGCCCTGGGCCCCGGAAGAGATCGCTGCAATCGAGGCAACGTCGGTCGGTACGCTCCGCTCATGAAAGGTGTCAATGAACGAGGAGGAACTGGTCTCGATTTTACTGGTAGAGCGCCAGCGATTGATTGCTTACCTGATTTCGATGCTGCGCAAGCTGGATCAGGCCGAGGATGTCTACCAGGAAGTATGCTTGCTGGCTTTAAAAAAGCGCGAAACCATCGCGGATCAGCAGCATTTGCGCTACTGGCTCCGCACCGCCGCCCGGTTACAGGCCCTGAATTTTTTAAAGAAAATGCAGAATCGGCAGTTGTCGCTGAACGATGAGATTCTGGATCTGCTGGAGCCTCACTGGGCGGCCCATGACGCGGAAGACGACAGTGCCGTCATGCTGGCGCTGAAACATTGCATGGATTTGCTGCCGAAAGCAGCCGGCGCACTTATCCGCCAGCATTATGTGCAAGGGATCAGTTACACGGCGCTGGCCGAATCGCTGCGAAGGCCGGTAAACAGTTTATATGTCACGTTTAGCCGTATCCATGCCGCGCTGGCCGACTGCGTGAATAAGCGACTCTCCCTTCCGGAGGAAAACCGATGACCGACTCCGCAGGTAAATCCGGATCATATCCATCCGAAAACCCTTCGCGCGTAGCGGACCGACCGCGGGATTTTCTGCGTCTGGCCGTTTGCTACATGGAGGGCGGCTTGTCGGCTGATGACCTTCGATTATTGGAGAGCTACCTGAGGAACGATTCGGCGAACCGGGAAGCTTTTATCAGGCTTGGCCGCATCCATATCGGGGTTGTGGAGGAGTTGAAGGCCGAATCGTATCTTTCGGCGTCGGACGGTCAACAGGCATTAACCGGTGCGGTAATCATGCCGACGATATTTCATGAACCGATGGCCAATCGGGCACCGTCGGTCGATTTGAATGTGCCGCATTCAGATATATGTTCGTTCCGTGCTCAAGCTGGTGAGAACAGGAATGAACTGAAAAATCGATTTCGCAGGGGCATCGGATGGATTGCAATTATTGCTACTGCCGCCATCGCTGTGATCACAATACTCGTTCTTCGTGGTTCATTTACGCCCAGCTCGAAGAATATCCTGCTGAGTTGCATTCACGCCAGATGGGCGAAAGGACATCAGATTGTCAGCGGCCAGCGTGTGCCGGATGAGGGCGTCGACCTTCTCGAGGGATTAGTCGAAGTTCGCATGCAAAGTGGTGCCTTGGTGGTGGTACATGGTCCTGCGCGACTGCACTTTCCATCGCCCCGCCAGATAAGACTGGCCCATGGAAATATTGTGGTTCGCGTACCGCATACCATCACCGGATTTACCGTGAAAACAAAGTCCGCCAAAATTGTGGATCTGGGCACAGAATTCGGCGTGTTGGCCAAGCCCGGAAGGCCGACATTAGCCGAAGTATTTGCTGGACATGTGGCGGTTCGGTCCGCCGATAATGTAAATCGCGGCAGTTCGCCTCAAATCCTGCACCAGGGACAGGCCGTGCGAATATCCCGGCAAACGGTTCAGATTGCTGCGTTCAAGCCATTGCAATTCATTCGTCCGGCTGCCTTTTCAGTCTGGCTTCGGGCATCCGCTAAGGCCGGATCATCTTCTGCCAATTACGGGTACGCGCGATGGCGGGCATCCAGTTACGCCATTTCGCAAATGCCGGATCTGCGGGCCTATTACACGTTTATCTCCGATCCGACCCAGCCGAACATTCTGATAAACGAATCCGCCACCACTGCCGGCCGATACAACGGTCTGTTAGGTAGCCCAGGGAAGCCCAATTCATCTCCCGTCTGGAGTCCGGGACGATGGCCCGCAAAAACCGCGCTGAAGTTCTCCCTGACTCGGCATACCGCGGTTCACATGAGCGTAGGTCCGCATTTTGTTCCCACACATGCGATTACGATTTTCGTTTGGCTTAAGCCGGATGATTTGGCTCACTCTGACCACATCATTAACCAGGTCAAGCCCACAGATCCACGGTTTAATCTTTGCTGGCTGGGTTCCCGAGAGATGCATTACGGGCCGAACGCGATCTATTTTGACTGGGGTACGGGGCGCGTTTTATCCGGGCCGGTGCTGCCGAAAATCCGCAAATGGACATTTCTGGCGGTCACGGCCAGGCCCGATCGGTCGGTCCGGTTCTATGTTGACGGCAAACTGGTCAGCACCCGCCCCTGTCCACCGGGGCCAAAGCCACATTCCATGCAGCTCTTGATCGGCGCGCCAGGTCTGGTGAATTCCGGCACGCGGCGGATGTACATGAAAGGCAGCATTGGCGAATTAGCTATATTCGACCGCAAATTGTCTTCTCGCGAAATTTTGACAATTTATCGTGCGGGTCGCCCGTTGAGGAACTGACGTGGATTATAGCTCGCCCTGCAGGGTGCCGACTCTCCCATGGATTGCGTATCGATTTGAATGTTGCCAAAAATATTCACTTTTTTTTTGTTAAGTTTTTATCGACTTGCCACATTAGATAACTAGCACATTAAATAACCGCCAGGCTTCCGGGTGTTCCGGAGGGGGTGGAGATAGACACATTTTTAAGAAAGGGTAAGTGCATCATGAAGAAAATCACAATCGATGGCAAGGCAAGCAGCAAAGCATTGACTGCCGCAGGCCTAATGGCTATGGCAGTTGGTTTGGCGGCGGGTTCTACCCAAGCGTCAACAATAATCACATGGCAGGCCCCTGCTAGCGTCACCAGCACCTCTATTCTCGACGCAATTCCCACTGCATATTCAGGTGCGACGCTGGATCAATCGGTTTATTATGGGTCGGATTCGAGCACGTATTCGGTGACAACACCCAAACCGCAGGCAATAAGTTTTACGAAGGGAACTTGGTCTGGCGCAGCTCCAAGTGGTTCGGCCACGGAGCTTTTCTACACCGGCGTCCAGAAACTCACTCCGGGAACGGGTACCTCATCTCCCAATACGGGCAACACAAGCTTTGACAATGTTCTGGAGAACAACGGCTGGGCATCCTCCGCCCATTCAAGCGAACCGCAAACGCTGCAGATTGGCGGACTGACTATTGGCGATACATACGCCGTCCAGCTTTTTGCCTTTGACGGCAGATCGTCTTCGTCCGGTCGCACCGAACAGTATTCTGACGGGTCGGGCGATCTATCGGCTTCATTCTCGACGTATACCAACCCCAAGTCG
Organism: Planctomycetota bacterium; assembly: GCA_021852225.1. Next base: position 1,374 of record JAJZOA010000206.1, on the reverse strand, counting down.
GTTATCGGAACATTTACGGCCACCGCCGCGACGCTGGACATACCCATTTTGCAGACGACGACCGGTGTTTCAACCTGGGATACGACAGTTTCTGCTTTTACACTTTACAGCGTTCCGGCCAGCGTACCTGAACCTGCGACCCTTGGCCTTGTTGCGGTTGGTGGTTTGGGATTGCTGACACTGCGGCGGCGCACCCGGGCCTGACATGGACTTAGCGCGGCCGGCCATGGAAGATATTGCATCGTTAGTCATTGGCGAAAAAAGGTTGTCGCTTTAAATGTGAAAGCGTGAAATGCCGGGTACCGGGAGCGAGGTCGCTCCTGGTACCTGCTGACAACTGAAATGACGGAGTCGGCAATCTGCACGAAGGAGTTCGCATGATGCGCCAAAGAACATCCGTGCTGCGGCAATTTTCCCGGCGGAATAATTCATCTGAGGATGGCTTTACGCTGGTCGAAATTCTGATTGTCATTTCAATTATCGCCCTTCTTATTGCACTTTTGTTGCCGGCCCTTGCACAGGCGCGTGCCGCGGCACAAGCAGTGGCCTGCGCAAGCAACTTGCGGCAATTATCCTTCGGCGTTGTGGAATATTGTGATGTATACGACGGACACACGCTTGCATTCAGCTACAATCCACCGCCCCGCCGAAGGACCGGAGATTATTGGCTTGACGATTTCTGGCCCTATGCGGCCGCGAGCATTCCCGCCGCCATAAAACTTTTGCAATGCCCGGCTATTGCAGGCCAATCCGTTACTGGAATTCTTCCTGATTGGGGCGGGGTAAGCACTCCATACGAAGTGACGACCTACAACGACGACCCGTATTCGTCCGGGCCATTACCGGTGCATGTACCGTTTTCCGGCGGGTATGGCTTTAATCTCGCTTTTGTCAGCAATGAGCCATGGGGAATGAGCACGGCTTATGCGCACTGGACGCATCTGTCCCAAGGGCCGTCTCCGGACAGCGTTAAGCCGCTGTTCGCGGATGCCGTCTGGAAAGACTTTGATGGTGTCGATGATCCGCACTGGACGAAAGCCTCGGTGACACCGCTGCCGGATACGAAGCTTAACGGAACCCTCAGTTGGGTATACGGCAATGACATGGGTATCCGGCGATTGTGCATAGCCCGGCATGCCCACGGGATCAATGTCAGTTTTGCGGACGGGCATGTGGATTTAATTCATCTGAGGCAATTGTGGACTTATCAGTGGAACCCGGATTCAACCTATGAGTTGGGACAGGTGACATTGCCGGCGGGCTACTGAAGCGGTTTTTGTCTGGTGGCGGCCAACAGGCCATCACTCACGGGCCAGGAGATTGCAATTCGTAAGTGACATCACAAGTATTTCGCTGAAACGGTGGAAAATTAAC
>JAJZOA010000221.1 GCA_021852225.1 Planctomycetota bacterium | reverse complement strand
ATTTAGACTCATTATATCCGGCGCCATGCAGGTCAGTCAAAATCGATATCAAGCTGTTTGCCAGGCAACGCAAAAATGCGGCTAGGTGGCATTTTGAGTATCCATAGGTTTTCACTTAATCATCCGTCATGGCCAATGACGTCAGCCGACAGCCGCCTGGCCGTCCGTCGGCACGAGTCGCGCTGTCGGCTTCTGCCAATGTCTTGGCGAAATCGTAGCCGCTCGCTATGATCCGTCTTGAGATAAATTCTTAGCGTTGGTTCTGGTGAGAAGGTCGGTGCGGAGCAGATATTATGGCGCCAAACTATGGAATGAGCGGCGGCCCGGGTAACCGGGCAACTGGAAAATCGGTGCTGTTTGTGTGGATAGGATTTCTTTTTATAGGCGGAATATTTGCCGCCATTGGTACCCGGCTGGTAAGTTCCCAAATCCACGCGCTGAATACCTGGCTTCCCGTAAAGGCGCATGTCTTCCACCGGCATATTCGCAGCGACGATTCCGGCAACAGCGATACGACCTATGAACCGCGCGTCTGGTATACCTACACCGTTCGCGGTCAGAAATATACCAGCCATCGGGCCATTTACGGCGGTGAATCTTCGGGATATTCCTGGGCGGAAAAAATTACTAGCCATTATCCTGTGGGTCACTCCTGCACTGCGTACTACGATCCGCAGGACCCCACCCAGGCCTTTCTGGTTCATAAAATGGATAAATTGATCTGGATTTTTCCCGGTTTGGGTTATCTGTTTTCCGTGATTGGCCTGATCGGATTGATTGTCATGGGTACTCAATTCGCGCGCGCAAGATATTCCAATGCTTGACCGCTATCGACGGATGTATTGCGCGATATCGCCGCGCTGAAAAGGACAGGTTGTTTATGGGTATCTTTGGTTTTCTTGAGACGACCACCAAAAACCTTTTTATACTGGCGTTCGCGACCATTTTTCTGCTTGCCGGATTGGGCATATCTGGCCTGGGGGTTATGAGTGAATTTCAGCAGCACGCCCGGCTTGCTGCGGCCTGCCAAACCCACGCCGTTGTACTTTCCAGTGCAATTGGAACCAAAGGCAGCGGTGGCGATCGAAACTACGTTCCGGAAATCCGTTACCAATACACAGTCCATGGCAAAAATTATACCGGCCAACGTGTTTATCCGGGAATTTCCGGTTTTCGTTCCGGCCATGGCTATGCCGATTCCGAACGTATGGTATTGGACTATCCCAAAGGAAAAAAATGCCACATCTGGTATGAAGCAGATAAGCCACAAATCGCATTTCTGGTGCCGCGGTATACATGGACGAGCATTTTCCTTATGCTGTTCGGCATCCCTTTTTTTGTGGCGGGACTGGTTTTCATTATTGGCCCATTGCGGGGCGGTTTCCGCCGCGCGGAAATGATCGCGGCCAGCCGAATGAATTTATGATGATCCGCGGACGGCGCTCGATTTTACCGCCAGCGGGGATCGTTATCGGTCGATATCTGACGCGCCTGGCCGCGACTGGTCAACGGGGTAAGTCAGATGGGGTTGTATGGGGCGTGCAAATTGGTAATATGGATGCAGTTTACGAGTCGAAGGCAGCTTCGTTCGCAAATGCGAGTTTATTCATCATGCAGGCCTTATTCAACCGACTATGATTGAAGGCCTTGTTTTTGGAAATGCTTCAATATGGCAAATCAATCGGGAAATGGCGGCTCTGGAACCGGAAACAACTCGGGCGGATCGCCCACCAGCGGCGGATTCCGTGGCCGCAAGGTCACTCAGTGCAGTTTTTGTGGAAAATCAAGCCGTGATGTCGGTCCTATGGTGGAGGGACCAAACGATATTTATATCTGTTCAAACTGTTCCGAACTTTGCCAGAATATTTATAAGCAGGAAAAACGCAAGGTTACCGCAACGCGACCCACTATCGGCCAGATTCCTCCGCCGCGTCAGCTCAAGGAATTCATGGACCAATATGTGATCGGCCAGGATGTGGCTAAACGGGCCTTGTCCGTGGCGGTTCACAACCACTATAAGCGGCTCGCCCATGCCGATGGTCGCGCAGCCGACGATGTGGAAATTGACAAGTCCAACGTGCTGCTTATTGGGCCGACAGGATCTGGTAAAACGCTTCTGGCTCGCACGCTGGCGCGTTGCCTGAATGTCCCCTTCGCCATTGGCGATGCCACCACCCTGACCGAAGCCGGCTATGTTGGTGAAGATGTTGAAAATCTCCTGCTGAAACTTCTGCAGAACGCGGATTTTGATCTTGAATCGGCGCAGCGCGGAATTATCTACATTGATGAAATTGATAAAATCGGCAAAACCAGCATGAACGTGTCGATCACCCGCGACGTTTCCGGTGAGGGCGTGCAGCAGGCTCTTTTGAAAATGCTGGAAGGAACCATGGCCAACGTGCCGCCACAGGGCGGCCGCAAACATCCCGAACAACAATACATTCAATTGGATACCACTCATATTCTGTTTATCTGCGGAGGCACATTTGTCGGCTTGGATCAACTGATTGCCAAGCGGCTTGGCCGCCAGTTAATCGGCTTTAATTCCGAAGTCAGCGGGCCAATTCAGGCCAATGCGGAGCAAAAGACGCAGTTCCTTAAGCAGGTCACACCGGATGACCTTATTGAATATGGCATGATCCCCGAATTTGTCGGCCGTCTGCCCATTATCGCACCGCTTAATGTGCTTAGCGAAGATGCGATGATTCAAATTCTGACCGAGCCGCGAAACGCGCTCATCAAGCAGTACAAGAAGTTTTTCCAGTTGGAAAATTGCGAACTGGAATTCACCGTTGGAGCGCTGCGGCTTGTGGCGAAAAAGGCCCTTGAACGGGATACCGGCGCCAGGGCGCTGCGAAGTGTGATGGAAGAATTAATGCTGGACCTGATGTACCATCTGCCCGACCAGCAGAACCGCGGGCTGTTTACCATCACCGAGGAAGTGGTGCGCGGCGAAGTAAGCCTGTTTGATACCAAACCCATGCCGCTGAAGGAAAGCGCCTGAACGCACGGCGGCAATCAGGGCCAACCGTCCGGCGGATTCCGGGGATGACGCATGACCGCCGCAACTGAACAATCTTCCGCCGTTCCACCGGATCCTGATAAAGCCCTGTCGATCGGTTTGTGGGTGGAGCCGCAGCAGATTCCCGACGATATTTCCTTTATCCATCATCTGGCGCTGGGTTTAAAAAGCGAAGGTCATTCTGTCTGTCTGTTCGCAAGTTCGCAGCACACAGATGAGGAACTTGGAATTTTTGCGGTGCCGGTTGTTCGCGTTGATCATTCGCCGCGGCACTGGCATGACTTTCTGTTTCGGGACTCCGGTCACAATCCGTTCCGAGCGGGTTCCAGCCGCTCGGACTCCGTTCAAACCCTTCTTAACCAATGCCGATCCCAGGAGTTGCAGGTGGTCATTCTTTTCGGACCGACGGCAACGGCATTCCCCGGCTTTTTGGAACTGTCACGGAATATTCCGGTGTTATATTGGTGCTGGGACCGCGCCGAGGCGCGCGATCGACTGGTCGGCGGGGCCGAATTTTCCGGATTTCTGGCGGCCTCTCAACCACTCCTAAACGGCCTGAAATCCCGGTCCGGGGTCGCGGCACATATATTACGTCCGGGAGCATTTCTGTCCGCCCCGGAACCGCGCCAACGGGCGAGCCAGTCGCCCTGTTTTGTCTGCCTGGATTCACTGGCAGGTTTGTCCGATTTTTCCAATCTTTTGCATGCCTGCCGGGATGTGGCCGATGCCACGCACGATTTCCTTATTTTTCTCTACGATTCAGGCCCGGACAAACATGCCATCTGGAAACTCACCCAAAGCCTGGAATTGCTGGACAGAGTCAGCTTTGTGCCCTATCGAAATGACTGCGAATCACTGCTGCTGCACGGCGATTTTTATCTTCAGGCGGTTGAATCATCGCGGCTGAATTATATAGTCCTACAGGCCATGGCTCGCGGCATGCCGGTCCTGTGCCGCCCCAGCGAGGCCGCGGATTTTTGTATGGATGGTCAGACCTGCCGGATTATTGCCCACGGCTCGCGTGAGGAATGGCGCCACGCCATGATCAGCGCCTTGACCCAAACGGAGCCGTTGCGACGTATGAGCCACGCCGCTTTGCAGCGCCTGCGGCAGCACCATTCCATGTCCGACATGCTTGCACAGCTTGTTGGGCACTGCCGCAGAGCCGTCGCGATGCCGATTCCTTTTCCGACGCCGGGTGCCGTCGGCCCTTGAATCAGGAACTAAATACAATGAATGTAACAATAGAAACCGTAACCGAATTCAGCCTTCCCCGCGTATTGCCGCTGATTGCGGACTATCAGCGTTTTTACCGCGCGCCACCCGACGCACATAAGAACCGCGAACATTTCGGAGGAATTGCTCGAAATCCTGCTCGCGGAATCATGTTTCTGGCCTGTGACCAGACCGAACAGGCGGTCGGCTTTGCCACCCTGTACTTTCCTTATTCATCGGTCCGGGCGATGGCTATCTGCCTGATGAATGACCTTTACACCTTGCCGGCTTGTCGCGGACAGGGTGTCGGGCGGGCATTGATAAACCACTGCCGTAGCTGGGCTTCGGAACAGGGCTATCCCGAACTTGTCTGGAACACTGAACAGTCCAACAGTACCGCGCAGGCTCTGTACGGTTCCACCGGAGCCAGCCGGTCTGCCTGGTTTGAATACCGGTGGCCTACGGCCTGAAACCGGCATATCCGATTCTCGGCAACAGTCTTTTCCCTTGACCTTTACGGAAAACTTTTGATGGGATTGCGTTGGTACCCGCTGCGCTCTACATTCAATTTTTGGCACTGGATTGCCATTTTCCTATTTAATTAGTAGGAGTACGCTTGATTTTGTTCTAATTAATCGCTTATAATGCTTTACGTAAATGCTTTGCGTATTACCTATCTATTAGATAGGCAATACGCTGAACGAGTCTCTGGAGTAGTCTTATGTCCGCTGAAACAGGTACCATTACCGCCGCCGATGGCCGAAAACTAAACAAGGTAGAGGCCATTAAACTGGCCAAAGACGGCCTGGATGTCTGGGAAAATATTTTTGCCTATGCGCGCGCAGATGTCACCGAACCGCTTGAGTCGCTTCTTAGTCCCAAAGACCTGGATACGTATCACCAGCAAATTCCAAATTCCAGCGATCCGGCGGTGCGCTTAAGTGCGGCCCGCCGCGCAAAAATATCCGAAGAGGATTTTGTCCGCGTCCGCTGGTTTGGCTGCTATCAACAATTGCCGAACCTGTGCCATTTCATGCTGCGCATCCGTATTCCCAACGGTTTCCTTACTGCCCGACAGCTTGCAGTGGTTGCGGATATTGCTCGCCAATATGGCCGTGGCTTTGCCGACATTACCACCCGCCAGTGCTTTCAAATTCACTGGCTTACGATTGAGGCACTGGCCGATATTCTTCCCCGGTTGGAAAAAGTCGGTCTGGTCAGTAAATTCGCCTGCGGCGATACGCCACGCAATGTCGTCGGCTGCCCGCTTGCCGGATATTTAAGTGCGGAAATTATTGACGCTTCCAGCGTGGTGGAACAAACCAACGAGATGTTCCTGCAAGGCGACCGCGAATTCAGCAATCTTCCGCGTAAATTCAAATCCGCCATAGCCGGTTGCCATCTGCATTGCCATCAGCCGCAGATCAACGATATTGGCTTGTTTGGAGTGCGCCGCATTAACCCGTCAACCGGGCATGAGGAATCCGGCTATGGACTGACGGTGGGTGGTGGACTTTCCAGTCAGCCGTACATTGGTCAGGGGCTTCGTGTTTTTATTCGACCCGAGCAGGTTGCCGCCGTCAGTCGGGGAATCGCCCATATCTTCCGCGATCATGGTTATCGGGAAAAGCGCACCCGCGCTCGCATGAAATACCTGGTTTCGGACTGGGGCTGGGAAAAATTCCGCGATTATCTGGAAGCGGACATCGGCTTTAAGCTGGAACATGATGACAATATTGTGGCTCCGGAATATGCCCCACATACCGATCATCTTGGTTCCGGCCTGCAAAAGCAGCCCGGTCTGGCGTATATTGGCGTGCCGGTTGAACGCGGGCGGATCACGGCGGATCAGATGACACTGGCCGCACAACTCTCCGAAAAATATGCCGGTGAAAAGGCCCGCGTGGCCCTTTCCAACAAACAAAATCTTATTTTCCTGAATATTCCGACTGGCTCGGTAAAACAGATGACGCATGAACTCGATGCCGGCGGACTGACACCGCACGCACCGCTGTGGCGATCCACTCTTATTTCCTGCACCGGCACGCAATTCTGCAATCTGGCAATTGTGGAAACCAAGCAGCGGGCGCATGGAATCTTGAAATATCTTGAGGAAAATG
>JAJZOA010000218.1 GCA_021852225.1 Planctomycetota bacterium | reverse complement strand
CCCACGATGGCGAACACGGCTCCGATGGAAGGTGGAAAGGGGCCTTATGGTTTTATCGATATGGGCGGCATGTTTACCATCCTCAAAGTTCGCGACAACATCACCAGTTATGCGGACGTGGGCTGGTATAAATCGCTGGCACCGCCCGGAACCGTCGCCGAGCCGGCGGAAAAACGCGATCTGAATCACGACGGGATTAATCCAGATAACATCCCCGCACCGATTCCGGGACCATCGTCGCCGGCGGCACAACCGATGTAGTGTACCGGTCTTGAAGGCCGGTGTATTCGCTGAAAAAACAGCTAAAGGAGAACAACATGTGCATTCGATTTTTTCCCCAGTCGGCGTTGACGCTGGTTGCAGTATCAACCATCGCGATAGCCATGGTCGGAAGACCGGTTGCAACACGGAAAATGGAGGAGCCGTCGATCAAATCGATGGGCAACATGAAAATGGGCCCGATGCCCGCACACATTCAACCCGCCGGTCGGCTGGTTTCAAGCCAAGTTGCCATGCGGATTATTGCATCGGCTGACCGCGACGGAAAAGTGGTGCGGCACGGCCGGCGCAAAATACTCATGTTCAAGGGTAAAGTGGCCAAGATCAGTTTCATCGCTGTGCAGCCGGGTTTCCCAGACCAGACTTTCGAGCTCCACAAGCTGGTTGACCCAACGATCACCGTCCATGCCGGCGCCCGCGTTAAAGTGTTACTTCTGAACATGGATTATGGCCCAGGCATGTACCACGGCCTGGTAATTGGTAAAGCGGCACCGCCCTACCACATGATGGTGGCGGTTCCCGTAAAGCACCAGTTGATGCTGATGCCACTGATTGCACCACGCTCTGCCAAATCGATCAGGCGGTCGAAATATTTCGTCGAGCGGACAAGCTTTACGGCGCCCAATGCACCGGGAGTTTATTATTATTTGTGCCAGATGCCGATGCATGCCAAGGTTGGCATGTACGGCAAATTCATCGTTCGTAAGTAGTATCCGCTTTGGACCCCCATGGGGCGGCTGAAGGCCACGGCCGCCAGTGTAGGGATTTGGCCGATGGCGCCCGGTAAGCGCTGCGCGGTTTGCTCGCTGCGCTTAAAATGCCAGGCTGATCCGCACCGTGGCCACAAGGGCGTTGGGATAGGTTCCGCCGCCGGTATTGTCCCAATATTGCAAATCCGGTTGCAACGTCACGCCATGGCCCAAATTGACGGCGTAAAACGCCTCTATTCCCAACTCGTAGGACTTCGGTAGCCCGGCAAGTCGGCTAACATGAGCCCAGTCGGCAGCGATGCCCAGCTGATCATGTGGGCGAAAAGGCACAAGGCCCTGCCCAAGCAGACCGGCGTTCGCAGCATAATCAATCGGGCTCACCCGGCCGTCGACGGCCGAGAGGCATAGAAATCCGCGAAGCCATTGGTGGGCGCGGGGTTGCCAGAGGGTTTGGCTTAGGAAGCCGTAAAGACTGCCAAAGCCTGCCTGGGCTCCGCCGTCCAAACGTCGGACCTTGCCGAAGTGGTAAAACGCCCCGAGCCCAAACGTCCCCTTCATCCCGTGGCCGAAGGAATACCCCTGGTCCAGTTCGGAGATGAGAAATGTCCCGGTAGGTTGGCCAACGGGTTCGAGCGTGTTGAGGAATTCGTCGACTGCTGAGGCGTGAAATCGATCGGTGTAAAAGGCTCCAAGCATGAAGGCTGTGCTTCGCCGTGGCCTCAGGTACACGACGGCGCCGGGTACGGGGCTGGGGAAGGTCGGAAGAAGATAATCCGTTGCGGCGTTCGTAGTGGAAGGAATCAGGAAATTCGCGGTGACGGGTTGGGCGTCGAAAATGTCGTTTGCATCCATGCGTCCGAGCTTAAACTCGAACTGATCGTGAAAAAGTTTTTGGCGGTAATAGAGCTCGTAGATTTCCGTTAAAGGGGGCGACGCATCGATGTCGTCAAAACCCTGCAAGGTTCCGACGAGGTTATTGTTCGCGTCCTGGCCCCAGATGCTCATCATGTCGCAATAGAGTTCACCGCCATGAATGCCGACAAGTTTTTCAAGGTTCAGCGTTGCATTAACGTCCAACCTTGCTCGGTAGACAAATTTTCGCGTGCTTAAACCGCCCATGAAATTCCACGAACCATCCTGAATGAGCGATCCGCCAAACGTTATGCCGGCGCTCTTGAGCCGCGGCCGAAGTCCCCACGCGTTTCCAAGCAGGCTATCCCCGGGCGCCTCCACAACGGGGGCCGGGTCCTCAGCCAAGGCAGATGCCGCTGATGGCGTCGGGGAAACCGGTGTTGTTGCAGCCGCTGTCGGATTGTCGGCCGGTACCGGTGCAGAATCCGCCAGCGCTGACTGCGTCGACGGTGCCGCTGCACAGGCTAATGCCGCAGTGCCGAGAATGAGGAAAACACTTTGATTTATACTTCCCATGCTTGCCCTTAAGCGCACCTCACCAGGCCTTGATACTCACCCAGTAAATGTGACCAAGGCGCAGCAGCCGTATGATTAGCGTAATGCATCGGTATTTACAACTCGGGTGTCGCCATCCGACGCTCCCGCCAAGGTTATACTTTGTTATACCTGATCCGTCAACGCCAGCGTTGCCCACTCCGCCTTTATGTTTCATCTGGTGGTTTGAATTTGCCGTCGCGGCAGGTTCACGATATCCCTCCGGCATCAACATCTCTTGCCACCCTTGGCCTAAAACCCCACGACCACCAATTTCCCGTTACTTTGGCCGAAGTACAGTCGCGGCCCACGGACGACCGGCGGCGTCAACACCGCTCGGCTCCGGTACGTCCAGAGCACCTGGCCGCTTTTGGCCGATACGACGATGATACGATGATCGTTCACCTTCAGAGCAACATCTGAATTCCATGAAATGGGTTGCGATTCCGGCATACCATGCAATGCGGTTTTCCACAGCACCTTTCCTGATCTGGGCGAGAGGCCGACGATATTTCCGTCGCGGGATGCCACAACCAGCACCGAATGGTCGAGAATCGGTGCATAGCTCGTGTAGTCCGAAAACTGTCGGTACCAAATCTGCTTACCGTCGTCAGCCGAAAGGTCGTATACCCCGCGATCTCCCGGGCCGGAGGCAACATACACATTATTTTTCCAGACAACGGCTCTGGTGGTGATAGGACCGTTGGTGCTGAAACTCCACAGCGACTTTCCCGTCATGGCGCTAAATGCGTGCACCGTTCCACCCGTGTTGCCAACAATAACAACATGATGATACACGGCAGGTTGTGCCTCAAAGGTGTACCCCGTCGCCGCTTTCCAGATCACCTTCCCCGTCCGCGCGCTGAGGCCATAGACGCAATGATCCGCCGATCCAAATACCACCAAGCCAGCCACGGTGATCGGTGCGGTAAGTTTGGCACCATCTCCTTTGAATTCCCAAATCCGGTGATTCGGAATATTGGCAAATGGCGAAAACGCATACAGACTGTGCCCATCGGTCTCCGCAAACAAAAGATGTTTCATAAAATGGGTGACATGGCTGCACATGCACTGCGGCGGTTCGTTTCGCGTGTAGTCCCATACCAACCGACCGTTCCGGGCATTCAGGGCCCGCATATGGTGGATGTTCTCAACGTCCGAGGCTACGAATACCTGCGCCGGACCGCGGTGCGCCGGATACAGAACGCCGCCTATGGTCACCGGCATCTGGATGGCGCCGCCGGTGGCATACTTCCAGATCACCCGCCCGTTTCTGGCAGCAAAAACATTGAAACCATTTGCCTGCGCCGAATCAAAATAGGCGGTTCCTTCAGAGACCCGCGGTACGCTGTAAACAGGTTCATGGACGTTGACCTTCCACACGATATGCGGCGACGCATACGCCGCCGTTGGCAGAATCATGGAGAGCAGAACGAAGATCACGGCCAGTTGAAATTTAATAGTCATAAAATGCCGCCGGGTTTACCCAAAACACATTCTCAGGCAACGGCCGCCGGGCGCTGCGGAAGGCCATGAGTTCGCTCCCGGTACTCCAGTTGCCTCGCCACCGCATCGTTCAACATGAACTGATGCCCATGCTATGAGTCTATTCATCTTTGCCGGGAATTCCCAATGCGGAATGCGGAATGGCTTTGCCGCAGGCAGGAATTACGCCTCCGTTACCGCGCCGGGGTGCGGTGCAGTTCCACTTTGCGCTCATGACTTGGCATTTCAGTGATCGTGCGCCACGTTGGAATTCATATCGGGACCATAACGTGCGGGGAATGAGGCTCCTGCCAAGAATTGCCCAGTACTTTTTGCAGCGGTAGAGAAATGGGTAGACGCCTTTGGGATCATAGCCAACGGACTTGGCCTGCAGCAGACCCTTCCCCAAGTGGCGGCCCATGATGCCTTCCTACGCTTTTGGCCTCACCGCGTTTCGTCGCCCAATTGCACCAGTCAATCTTCTATCTGTGGCTTAAGCAGCGGAATATCCTTGCGTGCCGTGGTGTAAACCTCGTTCCAGTCAGTCTTGAAATAATCGTGAACCAGAACGTGCCGCATCCCCTCAACGCGCCGCCACGGCACATGGGGCGCCTTGGTCTTCGTCTCCGTCGACAAGCGGTACGTAGCCTCGCCAATGATTTGGAATCAAACGTACTGCGATCCGGCGGGAGATGTCGGCCAATTTCGGCAATCGACTCCAACATATCGCGAAGCAGAAGATGGTCCGATCTCACAGCGGGATCGCCTCCCTACGCACGATTTGGCCGAACCTCCCCTGCAAAGCACCCTCTGAAATCACGTCCACCTTGCAACCAAGCAGGTCGCGCAGATCCATCAGCAATCCACCATGGTCCAGCAGTGACCGATCCGGATCGAATCGCACCAGTAGGTCCACATCGGAGCCTTCGGTGGCGTCGCCCCGTGCCAATGATCCAAACAGTCGCACATCGTGCGCTCCGTAGCTCAGTGCCAACCGAATAATCACATCACGCTGACTGAGGATCGTCAGTTTATCCACCATGGCGGCATTCTATCCTGTAACACCTTGATAACAAAATAAAAGAATACGGCCGGAACGCTGGCTAAAGAATACCAAATGGAAGGGCCTGAGTCCCGCCTCCATGTCCGCGTATCCCCGGCAGAGCGGCCGTCGCCGCAACTTCCAATAATGAGCCGTGCCGCCAGTAGGATCAATACTTGCCCAATGATGATCAGAAAATTTAGAAGATAAATGGAATCAGCATCTTGGTCCGGCTGCGATACGCCGGATATTGATCCGGAAACTGTTCAAGCATGGTACGCTCCTCGCGTCTGGCTGCAAATATGTAATATATTGCGAATATGGCGGTTACGAGCAGCATGACTGGCGATTGGTAAAAAAATGCTGACCCGAACAACGCAAAAAACAGACCGGTGTAGATCGGATGCCGCACAATCGCGTAAGGGCCGCCAGTCACCAGCTCATGGTTCTCCCGCAGCGACATTGGGACGCCCCAATTACGTCCGATCTGAATTCTTGCCCAGACGGCAAATGCAATTCCCAGTAGTGCCAACACAAAACCGCCATAGCGCAAGATTGCAATGTCAAAAACCGCCGCCTGGTTTTGCAATCCCATCACCGACTGCCGAACTGCCGGCGTATTGATAAGCACCACCAGCAGCACAGCAATCCCCACCCGTATGAAATACCCCTTCATCCAGGCGCGCGATGATGTTGCGGCTCGCTTTTTCGACATTCTTGCGCCAATAATCCAGACCAATATCACCGCAATCCACAGCCATTGAAGAATCGCATTGAGAATCTGCACCACAAGTCCGTTCCCCGGTTGACTCAGTGAGCATGCAAAACGACCCCATTGGGCCGTAATTTTACCAGATCAGGTGAAGCCGGACGCAATCCCTGTTGGGGCGGACCGGCCGGCGATACCGAAGACGGCGTTATACCGCGCAGCGGCTTGGCCACCGGCGTATGGGCCGTTGCAGGTGCCCCGGCATGAAAACCGACAATCATCACCACCGCGAATGCATTAAACAAAGAGTGAATCGTAATATCAGCCCACAGTTTTCCCGTGCGCTCATAGGCGTAGCCTAAAGTCACCCCCAGCAGGAACAGCGCGGGAAGCCATGACCACGCATCCGCAGTCACGGACAGATGAACGGCCGCAAAGATCGCCGCCGCAATCAGAATTCCCGCCAGCCGCTCGCCTCCCCGGACATGTTCCGCGTCCGTATCCCGCCGCCGCACGACCGCAATGGTGCGGATAATCAGGGTTTGCAGCAGTCCGCGGAAAAAAAGTTCTTCCGCGATGGGGGCAATGATGCAGATCATCACCACCAGCGACAAAATCTGTTCCGGGCTGTGCGTTTTTTCCAGTTGTTTGAGAACGGGATGAAGCTGATTTTTTTCATGCAGGAACAATTTTTGGC
>JAJZOA010000045.1 GCA_021852225.1 Planctomycetota bacterium | reverse complement strand
TCCGTAGCATGAAAGATATATATGTCAATACAACTTTCTGAATTACTCAACGGAATGGAAGCAGCCTTACCAGGCCTGTTTACGGTGAACCATTTTGTTGAAAAACAGATTGATGGTGTGGTGGAAGATTCCCGTCTTGCCGCGCCCGGGACGATTTTTGTCGCGCGCGCCGGTACGCACGCCAACGGCGCGGCTTTTCTGCAAAAGGCTCTCGCCGCCGGTGCCGCGGCTGTGGTGTTTAATCCTGACTCTGTGCCCGCGGATTTTGGCGAACGTGCCGCTAAATTCGGAGCGGTGCCGATCGCCTCATATCAACCGGCCGTTATGCTGGGCCATCTTGCCCAGCAGACAGTCGGAAATCCCGCACGAAAGCTCAAATTGCTTGCCGTTACCGGCACCAACGGCAAAACCACCACGACCTTTCTTTTGCGCGGCATTTTCCGTGCCGCCGGGCTTAAATGCGGGCTTATTGGAACTGTGCAAACCGACGATTGCCAAACAGTCACCGAAAGCTCCATGACCACGCCCGCACCGGTTGACCTCGCCGCCCTGCTGGACCGCATGGTCAAAAATGGCGCCCAAGCCGCCGCGATGGAAGCCAGCAGCCACGCCTTGGCGCAGGACCGCCTTGCCGGCCTGAATTTCAGCGTCGCCATGTTCAGTAATCTGACCGGCGACCACCTGGACTATCATGGCACCATGGAAAATTACGCCCAAGCCAAAGCTCGTCTTTTCGCCGACCTTCGGCCTGAAGCCTCCGCCGTAATCAACGCGGATGACCCTTGGAACCGCCGTATGGTACAGGACTGTCGCGCTCGGATTCTCACTTATGCACTCGACCGCCCGGCCGATTTCACCGGCCGCATTCATCGCCTGAATGGCGCGGGTATGGACATTGAACTTTCCGGTCCGCAAGGCCAAAGCGACAGGGTCCGGAGTTCCATGGTCGGTCGGCACAACGCACAAAACCTTCTCTGTGCGGTGGCTGGCGCATGGGCCGCGGGTCTGCAATGGCAAGATATTATTCCCGGCCTGGAAAAGCTTGACCATGTGCCCGGCCGCCTGGAAGCTGTTCGCCTGCCCGGAATTTCCCCGCACGACATGCCCTTCCATGTTCTGGTGGATTACGCGCACACTCATGACGCTCTGCAGAATGTGCTATCCGCGGTCCGCCCATGGACCCGGAACCGCATTATTCTGGTTTTTGGCTGTGGCGGGGACCGGGACGTCACAAAGCGCCCGAAAATGGCCGGCGTCGCGGAACAACTGGCCGATGATATTTTTTTAACCCAGGACAATCCCCGCAACGAAAATCCGCAAGATATCCTGAATATGATTCTCACGGGTTTTTCTGAAACTGCCCGACGGAGAGTCCACATCTGTCCAGATCGGCGGGAAGCCATTGGCGCGGCCATTGAAATGGCCCGGCCCGGTGATGTTGTACTTATCGCCGGAAAAGGACACGAAAATTATCAGATCATCGGTACCGTCAAACATCCGTTTGACGATCTGAAAACCGCCGCAGCCGCGCTGCATCGTCGATTGACCGACAATGCCAAGGTGCGCCAGCAACCGGCCGACGCAAAGGCGGGTGACCAATGAAACCATGGCCCTATGAACAGATCCGCCGCGTGACTCTTTCCCGCTGGCTTGCGCGAGGATCGCGCACGGCCAGCGGAAAAATTTCCACCGACTCCCGCCAGGTCAGTCCGGGAGATTTTTTTATCGCCATCAAAGGTCCGAATTATGATGGCCACACGTTTCTCCCTCAGGTCCTTGCGGCTGGCGTATCCGGCGTACTGGTGGATCAACCCCCATCCGCCCAGGTCCTCGCCCAGGCCGCGCACGATTCAATTGCCATTCTTCAGACCGACCAGACCGTTCGGGCTTTAAACCGCCTTGCCGCGGCCTACCGCCGCGACGTAAGGGCCAAAATCGTGGCTGTCGGTGGCGCCAATGGAAAAACCACCACCAAACAAATGATTCACACACTGCTGCAGCGGCGATTTTCCGGCGTCGCCAGCCCGAAAAGCTTCAATAATAATATCGGTGTGCCATTGACCATATTGTCTATTGAGCCGCAGCATGAATACGCGGTTCTGGAAATCGGCACCAACGCGCCCGGCGAAGTAGCCGCTCTGGCCCAAGTCGCCGTGCCTGATATTGCGGTCATTACCGGAATAGGTCTGGAACACCTCGAATTCCTGAAAGATATTTCCACTGTGGCCCGTGAAGAGGCGTCTCTGGCCCGCTCCGTTCCGGCCACCGGCATGCTGATGCTCACCAATCAGTCGCCGGAATTGCTTGCGGCCCTGCGTTTTTTCAAACATCCGCAGGTCACCGTCGGTCCGGCCGGAAGCGATGCGGATTTTACCGCCTCGGAAATCTGCGAAACATGGGACGGATGCTCTTTCCTGCTTAACGGCCGGCAGCGCGTCGAAATTCCACTGCTTGGTCGTCACAATGTTTTTAATGTCCTGCTGGCAATGGCCGTCGCCCGAAGACTTGGCCTGACCGATGACGAAATTTCCGCCGGCCTGAATCAACTCAAGCCCGCATCCATGCGACTGGAAATCCAGAGCCGTGGCGGGCATCGCATTATCAACGACGCCTACAATGCCAATCCCACCAGCATGACCGCCGCATTGGAAACGTTTATCCGCTTACCCCATCCCTGCGCCGATACTGTTGCGGGCCGCCGCGTGGCGGTTCTGGGCGATATGCTGGAACTCGGTCCGCGTTCTACGGAATTCCACTGCGAAATCGGACGCCTGGTGGCGTCGACCGCGATCGACGTTCTGCTTTCCGTGGGACCAATGATGCGAGCCGCGCACAACCAAATGCTTGCTGCAGGAAGACCGTCCCATCATTTTCCCGATGCCGTTGCTGCGGGTGACGCACTTCCGGGCCTTTTGCACACCGCGGATGTCATTCTGTTAAAAGGGTCACGATCCATGCGAATGGAACGCGCTTTGGAAAATCTGCCACACGACGCGCCGGTCGCACCAATGGCTTACGCCGCGCAGCAGGCCAAATGATCCCGATTTTTTGGAGACCAGCCCTTGCTTTATCTGCTTTATTCGTTCCTTGCCGCACACCACTGGATCAACCACGGCTTTCCGGTCCGCATGGTTATATTCCGGTCGGTGCTTTCAGTTATTTTCAGTTTCATTGTGGTGGTACTCGCCGGCAAGCCCGTCATTCAATGGTTGCGTAAACAGAAACTTGGCGATATTCCCGAATACAACAACGAAAAGCTCAACAGTATGACCGCCAACAAGGGCAACACCCCCACCATGGGCGGCATTCTCATCATGGGGGCTATTCTGCTTACCACGCTTGTGTTTGCCAGGGTCAACAATTTTTACGTCATCGGGGCCATGGTCTGCATGATTCCGCTCATGGGCGTAGGCGCATTTGACGACTGGCTTAAACTGACCGCCAAACGCCGCAACCCCGGTTCGCGTGACGGCCTGTACTGGTGGGAAAAAATGCTCTTTCAAATTGGACTGGGAATGGTGCTGGCCATTTTCGTCTATCATTATGGCGGTTACCAGGAAGCTCATTACCTCAATTGGCCCCTCCTGCCGCGGGACATTGTCCTGCCTGCCTCCCTTTTCGCAATTATCGCCATCGTCGTCATAACCGGCACCAGCAACGCGGTGAATCTGACCGATGGCATGGATGGGCTGGCCAGCGGCTGCGTGGCAATTGTCAGTTTCGCCTTTATGGCGCTCGCCTATGTCACCGGCGACGCCCGCTGGGCCAGCAGTCTCCATTTCAACCACATCCGCCACTGCGGCGAACTGGCCATCGTCTGCGGCGCCATGACCGGTTCGTGCCTCGGCTTCCTCTGGTACAACTGCAATCCGGCATCAGTTTTCATGGGTGATACCGGCTCGCTGGCGCTCGGTGGGGTGATCGGCTATGTTGCCATTGTTATTCGCCAGGAACCGATGCTATTGCTTGTCGGTGGCATTTTTGTGTTTGAAGCCCTCAGCGTCCTTATTCAAACCACTTACTTTCGCATGAGCGGCGGCAAACGTGTCTTTCTCTGCAGCCCGATCCATCACCATTTTCACCTTAAAGGCTGGTCAGAACCACAGATTGTGGTTCGTTTCTGGCTGCTTTCCATCTTTTTCGCCGCCATCGGACTGGCAACCGTTAAACTCCGCTAAGCCCCTGTCAAAAAAATCACCAATAGCATTGGCTTTTCCGGCGTGACTTAGGCTACAATATGGGTCATCTGAAAATGCCGGTGGTCGGATTCTTCCTTGGAGCCAATTGAATCGCCCGGGCACCGTCATAGGTGGCATTTGAAATGGAGCGCTTTTATGAATCCCTTTTCCATTTTCCGACCTACTGGCCGAAAACACATTGTATTTAAATTCCTGCAAACTCCGGCAGTCTCCGGACTTTGCGCCCTTGCTGCCGCGGTTGGAGCGGCCGGCTTCATCGGAACCGCAGTGCCGCAGGCGCGTGCCGTCGCACCGGCCGCTCATCGGGTTGCGGAAATAACGCTCGAAGGCCAGTTGCTTTCCCGTCCGCAGGGCTTTTCGCTTTCGCTTTTTAATCTTGGCCCAAGCCATCAGCCTTCGCTGACACAACTGATGACCAGGCTTGACAGTATCGCCAAAAATCCAGCGGTGGATGGGGTTTATTTTGATCTTAAATCGTTCTCTCTTAGCCTCACCCAGGCGCAGGAACTTGGTGGCCTGATAGCACACCTTCGCAAAGCCCACAAACAGGTCGCCGTATACGCTTCGAACTTCGACACCAACACCTATCTGATGGCCAGCTACGCCAATACCGTCATGATGGCTAAACACGGAGACATGTTTCTTCCCGGTGTTGCGCTGCAGCTAATGTTCTTTAAGGGTATCCTGGCTAAATTCCATATCCATGCCGATATGGTCCAAATCGGTAAATTCAAAGGTGCCGAAGAACCGCTGACCCGTGAGTCGGCAAGCCCGGCATTTGCCGCACAGATTCAAGGTCTGGTAGACGCATGGTATGGCCAGATTGTGCAAACCATCGCCAAGAACCGCAACATCGCGCCGGCCAAAGTGAAAACCGCCATAGATAACGGCTGGATGGAAGCGTCCGCGGCTGGCAAACTCGGCCTCGTGGATCATCTGCTTACACCCCAACGGGTTAAACCCTGGCTGGAAAAGCATTTCACCGGCGGCTGCGTTCTGGTTAGGCACCTGAAAGGGGATGTGCATCATCCCGTAGACTTAAGCAGTCCGCTGGCCCTTTTTCAGTTGCTTGGGACGCCATCCCATCAACATGTATCTAATAAAACCGCTATTGCCGTTATCTGTGCAGATGGCGTGATTATGGATAATTCGGCCACCAACTCCCGCAATGACGCCATTATCACCCCGGCCATGATTCGTCGGCAGATTAATAAGGCTCTGGACAATTCACATGTTAAAGCCATCGTCCTGCGGGTCGATTCCCCCGGCGGTTCAGCAGAAGCCAGTGAAGACATTTGGCAGATTCTTCATGCCGCCGGAAAAATCAAGCCGCTCAGCGTCTCCATGGGCGCGGAAGCTGCCAGCGGAGGCTATTATATTTCCACCGCCGGATCCAGCATTACCGCGGACCCAGGCACGATTGCCGGGTCGATCGGTGTGGTCGGCGGAAAAGTGGTGTATGGCAATCTCCTTAAAAAGCTCGGCATCGGTCTGGAAACCTTTGCCAAAGGCAAGAACGCCGGCCTCTTTAATCCCACAGAATCCTTCACGCCTGAACAACGCACATATGTCACAGAGCTTATGCGACGCACCTACGCCCTGTTCACGCGCCGGGTCATGGAAGCCCGCCACGGTAAAATCGCCAATATTCAGGCTGTCGCGCGCGGCCGCCTTTTTGCCGGACAAGCCGCTATAAAAGCCGGCTTGGTGGACCGGGTCGGTTCCTTGAGCAGCGTCATAACTGCCGCAGCCAGAACTGCACACGTCAAAGGCGACTATCAGGTGCTGGTCTATCCGCAAGCACATAGTTTCGCCCAAATGATTCGGGAAAAACTCGGCATAAGTACTGAATTGCCTATGGGCCTAAACATGGTTATTTCTGGAATGCCGCGGCCCTACCGCAACACCACACTGCAGATGATTGATCTGCTCCATGTGCTGGAGTCAGATCAGGTTATGCTGGCCGCTCCGATTGGATTTGTCGAAAAATAAGGCACCTTCACAACCCGCAAATGGCCCGGCAATTGGCAATATGCCACCGCCGGCATGGAATCCCGAAACGGGAATGAATCCTTATGTCAGGTTAAATTGTTTGGGAGGATCGCCGCCACGCATGAATGGCTTGGGCCAGGACATTCCGGGCGGTCCTTTATTTACCTGCATCCTTTCTCACCCGTCGGTATCGGGGCGGTGCAGGTGCCTTAT
>JAJZOA010000275.1 GCA_021852225.1 Planctomycetota bacterium | reverse complement strand
TTCCGCTAAATTTCATTATCCGATTTTGCCCGGGGCGGAAATTCAGATCGACCATTGCCGCCAATTGTACAATCAGGCCATCGCCAAACTGCAAATCGGCGAGGAATTGGCTTCCAGCGTGGAATTTCAGTTTTACACGGGGTCTGCGCCTGTGCCCGCGGCCGTGGTCCTCCAGACATCATAAAAATTTCCCCACTGATACGGATATAGTCGGACGATTCGCTCCAGATCCGCGACATAGTCTTTCACTGCCTGTTTTAGCAGTTGGTCACGTCCGGGGCCAGAGGCCAGGTCATATTTTCGCGGCATGGAAGCGTGCATCTGATATGCGCGATAACCCGTGCGAACGGTAAAAGCGGTAATCACGCTGGCACCGGACAATAGGGCCGCCATAAAAGGACCGGCCGGCAGTTGCATGGGCCTGCCGAAAAAATCCGCGACAATGGCCCGGCCCTGCATGGGCCGGTCGGCGCGAATGGCGACCAGATCGGCATTTTTCAATGCCTTCATTACCCGAATTCCGGCCGAAATCGGATCTGTCGAATTGATCCAGTCAATATCCGCCAACGATTTCCATTGGTCGCGATGAAAATGCTCTGTGGTATCGCGCATGTCCCGATACACCACAAAATGCGCCTTTCTGCCCTGCCCGATGTGTTTAAGCATCGGGGCCGACATTTCCGCCGCGCCAAAATGCGCAGTCAGCAGCAAGATGCCCTTTTCCCGCGGCAAGTCGCGCCGCCAGGCGTCGCCGGTGGCCGATGAAACCTTGAACCTGCCGCGGGAATCGGCCAGGGACACGCTCCTGTCCAAAAGCATTTTGCCATATAGATTCATATGATATAACGTATCGCGCCAGGATACGGGTCGTGGGCGATCCCGCAATACACAGGACAGAAATCCACGACTTGCCCGCCGCGCCCGCCGGTCGGTCAGCCAGAACCAGATGACCGCGGCCGCTACGGCCCCGTAGCCCAGCGGCAAAAATATACCGCCCAGGCGCAGCATGAAGAAATTCGCCTTGTATCCGCAATGATGCCGCAGGCGAATTCGCCGCATGGCAGGCACTGTCTTGGAAGGTTCTATAGGCAAAAGCATTGCTCCGCTGTGATTGGTGCCGTGGACAAACTCGCCAAAAGCCGCTGGCCGGCACCGCCACCCGCATTTCGAACAATCCGCGTGCCGCCGCTGGCCCGGCATTACCCGGCGGCACCGGGCGGCAAATCGGGTGATTCCGCCCCGGCCTCCGAAGCCGGGGAGTCGCGCCCGTCCGCAGTGGGCGGGGCATCTCCTAGGTCCGTTCCAACTCTCGTGGTGCCGCCCACAGGAATAATCAGACTGAAACTTGCTCCCTTGCCTGGCGAACTGACCAGTTCAATCTGACTGTTGAGCATTCCAGCAAGCTCGCGGCTTATTGCCAGTCCCAAGCCGGTGCCGCTGTATTCGCGCGTCACCGAAGCGTCCAATTGACGGAATTTCTCGAAAATCTCCTCCTGGTGGTCTGGACTGATCCCCGGCCCCGTATCGATTACGCTTAATTTTACTCGGTCGGCCGCGGCCATGGACACTTCGAGACGAACCTGTCCGTCGGCCGGAGTAAACTTGATGGCGTTGGACAGAAAATTGTAAAGAATCTGCTGAAGTCGTCCGGGATCGGTTGTAATTAGAGGAATCGGTCCATTGACATTCAATGATAATTCAATTCCCTTTTTATGCGCCAGCGGCCGCATAAAATTCATAAGCGATTCGCACACATCCGGCGGATTGACGCGTTCCATACGCAAGACCAGTTTGCCGGCCTCAATTCTGGCCAAGTCCAGCAAGTCATTAATGAGTTCAAGAAGTTGCCGGGCACTGGTTTGAATATTTTCCACATACCGCACCATGCGCGGTTCCCCGGCTACTTGCGGATTACCGGAAAGCAGCTCCGCAAATCCGATTATGGCATTCAGCGGAGTCCGCAATTCGTGGCTGACATTCGTGAGAAATTCACTCTTCACACGGTTCGCCTGAAACAGATCCACATTTGACTGCGCCAATTCGCCCACGCGGGTATCCAAGGATCGATTGGTCGCCTCTAATTGATCCTGCGACGCCTTCAAAGTCGCCAGCATAGTGTTAAATGTTTCTGACAACTGCTGAAATTCGTCCCCCGTTGAAATGGCGGACCGAATGTGCAAATCTCCCTGTGCCACTTTTTCCGCAGTATTTTTCAGTACCCGCACCGGCTGAAGAATAAGTCGCGTGGTAATCAGATAAAATACAATAATCGCCAGAAAACCACCTATGATGCCCGATATCACGATGACCACATGGTTCAGCAGAAGTTGATCTTCATCAATGTGAACCGGCATATCCACACGCACCACCCCCACCAAAGGGTGAATATCGGAACGTTGAACCACTCCGGAGGCCGTTGCCGGCTCGGAACGCGAAGGGTTTGCGTGAAACCAGCTTTCCCATTGCGCATGGCAGCGCACACACGATTGCGTGGCACGCACCGCCGCAGCATATTGATAGACCGGCCGTTTTTTAAAAAGATTCTTCAACTGACCATATTGCCGCCGCCGGGGGTGCCTTAGAAATTCCCCAATCGCCACGCGGGTAACCAATCCTGCCCCATGCGGTGCCGAACCGGGGCGGCTCATGACCACGATTCGCGGTTGCGGATAGTTTAAACCCGCAAGGTGAACACTCGCCCAGCGCTGTGCAGGAGTTTGAACTGGCGACACAACCGTCTTTCCAGGCGCACTCCCACCAGGTCCCGCCGACTGTAGAATCCCGCCGGTCCGTGTACCCGTTACTTTTTCCGTCGCCGCTGCGGCCGTTGGCGCATTGGCAACCGGGCTGGTAGCGATTTTTGTTGCAGACTGCGCTGGCGCTTTGCCCGGCGCGGTCGATACCGGCCGTGCCTGATGAATTTGCCGCAGGGCCATATCGGCGGCTACGCGCGCTTCATAAAACGGTTCACGATTCGCCAACTGTTCCATTCGCTGCCAGGGGAACATCAGAGCGCCGGCGATAATCACCAGCACAGCGAACCCGAACAGGAGCTGGCATTTGGCTGCCAGTGAAATTGTAACTTCACGTTTCTTGGCCATGCCCTATCAGTTTAAGCGGTCCGCCCGTAAGCCGCACGCGCTCCGATATTTTCGCATCTTTTTCGGCCATGCCTTTATACACATCACCGCTTGCCGCATTGTGATGACCGCCCTAATCCCAAAAGCTTAAGCCCCTATCGACCGCCATATTTTGCGCGGACAAAACGAGCCAGAGCGGTTTGCCAGTCACCCATGCGGTCCAGACCGAGCGTGCGCAGTCGCGCGTTATCCAGCACGCTGTAATTCGGCCGAATGGCTGGCGCGGCGAACACACCACTAGAAACCGCCTGAACGGGCACTTGAAACCCCGCAAGTTTTAAGGCCAATGTGGCAAATTCATGCCACGAACAGGCCCCATGCGACACCGCATGATACAAACCCGGTCCTGGTTGAACCCGCACAATTTCCAGCAGTTGAGCCGCCAATTCCTCGGTTGCCGTCGGTGCCACCATCTGGTCGCTTACCACTCGCAGCGGCTTGCCCGCCCGAGCCGCCGCGATCATCGTGTCCACAAAATTCAGCCCCCCCTTGAGCTTGCATCCCGCCATTCCGAACAGGCCACAGGTGCGCACCACATAGCCGAACCGGGGCGCATGGGCCAAGGTCATCATATCCCCGCCGTAGCGAGTCACCGCGTAGATGCTTTTAGGTTGGGGCCGCGCTGTTTCCGGCAGCGGTTTATTGTCCGGAGCACCTTCCATCACATAATCCGTCCCCACCTGAATCAGCACAATTTTGGCCGACTCGCACGCCCGCGCCAGCCCGGCCACCGCAAGCGTATTCACTCGATAGGCTTCTTCCGGTTCCTTTTCACATAAATCAACGTTATGAAACGCGGCGGTGTTGATCAGCACAGCCGGACGCACATTACTTAAAAACTCCGCTACCGCGCCGTGAT
The DNA here is from genome assembly GCA_021852225.1 of Planctomycetota bacterium. Next base: position 2,434 of record JAJZOA010000275.1, on the reverse strand, counting down.
CCGCTATATTCAGTTGACTGCGACCCGTAACGGCCGCAACCTCAAACGTGGCCTTTTCCGCCGCCTTTACCAGGTCCACGCCCAGTTGTCCTGTAGAACCAATAATTGCAAGTTTCATTCATCACTCCTTGAATGGGGAAATTCCCGCTGGTTAATGCGCCCACCAGCCATTGTTTCGCCGCTATTCAGAACGGACAATATAACCAATAGCCAAATATTTGCCGCATCGATTGCGACTAAAAAAACGGGCGGCTGAATATAATCAGCCGCCCGCGAACGAAACGTTTCACACTTCAACCCTGTCGGGCTACCGAGTCTTCAATCGCAGAATGGTGAAGGAACGGGCCGGGAAAGTAAACTTAAACTGCGGACCGGCCACCGCAAATTTACCAACCTTCGGGCTGACATGCCGCGGATCAGCTAGACTGTTTCTAGCGGCGAAGTGATCCGCTGTCAGAATTTCCGCATGGCCGGTGCCCGCCAGGGCCGCAATACCCGTGAGATTCAATTCCGCCGCGACCGGTGCGATGGTGCCATTCACCACTTTGATAATGACAGTTTTGTGGCTCGCGGACAGTCCGGCAATTGCCGTGAATCGCGCGGACGCGGGCGATTTATCCTGAACTTTTTCGATCAATTTGCCGTCCAGATAGCATTTGATGTCATAGCCATGCAGCACAATTTTGATCGTATACCATTGATTTTTATGCACATGGGCCGGTAAGGATGGCCCCAGAATCTGCTGCTGTTTCTGAACCGCGGTCCTTGTGTTGCCCCATCCGCCGATATTCCACCAGATATTTCGATGGAAGATAATCAGGAAGCCTTCGTTGCCACTTAGTTTTTTCGCCTTCAGCGTCAGGGTGTAATTGCCCAGATGCTGAAGTGCGGCAAGGTTCAATATCGACGTGCAATTGGTTTTAATGCTGCTCTGCCGATATGCTTTCCCCGCTACCGACCAGTTCCCGCGGCCCCCTTTCCAATGCCTGGAGCCGTTGGCAAAATCGGACGAATAAATCGTTTTGCCGCCCGCTTTAACCACAATATCCTTATATTCCGACACTGTCGCCCACGTGCCCACGCCGATGGTTCCATGGCTCGGCGGAGGCTGAACCACCGCCATGGGATGGGATAGCGTCAGCGGCAGCATGACCGCCGGACGGTTATCGGAATACATCTGCTGGACGTAATACGACGGCGTTCCGCAAACACGCGAAGAATCAAATTCAATTAAGTCCGGGTTCCAGCCCCGGTAGTGTACGTTCACAAACAGCGGTGCATAAGAAGCCATTTTAACAAGGTCAGAATTTCTCTCCAGGCCCGCCATGAATGCGGCTTCGCCCAGTGCCGCGCGAAGTTCATAGCCCGCACCGCCGGTCACGGCATATTCACCCACAAACACTTTCGGGCCGCTGCGGGAACGCTGGTCGTACATATGGCGATGAGCCCAGAACCATGCGGGCGAATTATAAAAATGTTCATCCACCATTTGAATATGGGCATGACTTAACTTTGGATATCCGGTGTAAATTGTGTGCAGGTCCGGATAGGCCCTGTGAAGGGCGCTGTAAAAGAGTTTATATCGCTTCGGATAGCGGTTGCTAAGTTGCCACCAGTCTTCATTGCCAATTTCCACGTACTTCAGACCAAATGGCTTAGGGTAGCCATCCTTGGCGCGCACCGCGCCCCATTTGCTGCTGACCGGGCCATTGGCATATTCCACGGCGTCCATGGCGTTCTGAACCCAGCGGCCCATATCCTTCATGGGAACCACATCATTGGCACCCAGTGAAAGCCCGCAATTCACATCGAACAGCGGGGCGGCCTTGAGTTTGTCGCACAAATTCAGGAACTCGGCAAACCCCAACTCATCCGTTGACCAATAACCCCACGAGTCATCCAAATGACCTGGACGCATCGAATTCGGTCCGATGGTCCGTTTCCACCGGAATCCGTTGGCCAGCACATTTCCTTCAATGTAATTGCCACCCGGAAACCGCATGAATGATGGATGCAAGGCCTTCAACATTTTCACCAGCGCCGGGCGGAAGCCGCCATCGGCCAGCGCCTTGGCGGAAAACAGATTCGCCTGTGTGATGTAAAGGCTGCCGCTGCCCATGGATATAAACGCCAGTTGCCCGCTTGGATCATTTTTGGACGGCGTCAAGGAAACTGTAAATTTTTTCCATGTACGGGAAATGCCGGAAACGGTCTTCTCCGCCAATATCGTTCCATCCGTTCCCAGAAGTGCAACTTTCATGGTCGGACTCATTCCCGGGCTCCGACGGCTGTAGACGGTCAAACGATATGCCACGCCCTTATGAAAGTTCATCCCCCAATATCCGCTGTTAATCAGTTCGGCATTGGCGGGAACTTTGTCATTGGTCAAGCAATCCAGCCGAATCGCTACCGGGTTTTCCATATTCAACGGACG
>JAJZOA010000204.1 GCA_021852225.1 Planctomycetota bacterium | reverse complement strand
AGAAATTTCCAGCGACTCAATGGAGCCGAACAGATTAAGGATATTATCGCCGGGATTATTTACGAAGACGGGATCAAAAAATCAGCCGCCTGAAAATCTTCTGTCCACAACATTTGACAGTAGCTCAGCCAGCGCCCCCGGTGGCTGCTTCACTCGCCCCCGCCCTGCTGGGCACGCTCCCCCAAGATGTCCGCGACCTCATGCCTCATCTGCAGGCCCGCGCGACTGCCGCCGCTGCTGCCGCACATGCCGCCTTGCAAAAGCGCGGTGACACCGAGGCCGCCGCCATGCTCCAGATTTTAGAGGACCAGCAAAAGCGCATCAGCCTCAATGTGGCGCAATACCAATCCGAAGATTCGGGGCAACTGCGTATCGCGTTTGATGAATCGGAGCGCCGGCAATTGGAAGCCGATCACCGCTATTGGGCTAAGCGTCTGGCCAGTCTTACGCGTGAAATGGCCGAACAGCCGCAACGCATCGCCGAACTGTATCAGATACAGGCGCAAAGAGTTGAACCCGTCGGCGTGGTTTATCTTCTGCCGGGAGGCGTGTAAATATGCCTGCCGATTCTGAATATCGCGCTTTGACCGATCATCTGGAATGGATTGGGTATGTCCAGCCCGTGGGATTGGTTGTCTCCGCGGCAGCACTGGTGGATTGCCAGGCGTATGTTGATCGCAATATCTTTGACCCGCAACAGGCGCTGTTGAATTGTCTTTCCGAGGAATCGCCCCGCCGGGTTGCTGATTTTGCCCGCTTTACACAAGGTGTTCTGGAATGGCGGAAAGCTGATCTGCAGAATGTCGATCCCGGAAACACCGCACAACAGCAATTGTGTGTTGCGTTGCCCGAATATGGCCAAACCCTGCAACCCACCTTCGCCGTCCCGGACCCACATCCAGATGCCGATGCTCCGCCCTGGCTGATGTTGATTACCGAACTGGAAGCAGGCACCGATTTTGACCAACCCGCTGCCGATGCCGCCTCCCTCTGGAACGCCGCGCCCCAGGCAAAATTTGAGCGTCTGCTGCGCGAAACCAACATTCCCATCGGCCTGTTGGTCAATGGCGACGCCCTGCGACTGGTCTACAGCCCGCGCGGTGAAAATAGCGGCCACATCACCTTCCCTTTCGAAGCCATGGCCACGGTTGCGGGGCGGCCCATGCTTTCCGCACTGCACATGCTCCTGTGTGCCGCGCGGCTTTTCACCCTGCCCCCTGAGCAGCGACTTCCCGCGCTGCTGGCCCATAGCCGCAAAGCTCAAAGCCGCGTCTCCGCGCAACTCGCCGACCAGGTGCTCGGTGCTCTCTATGAGCTGCTGCGCGGGTTCCAATCCGCCAACGCCACCCCTAAGCCAGCCACTCTGGTGACCGCTCCGACGCCTCCTCTCCAACACCTCCTCTGCACCAACGGCCAAAAAATCTACAAAGGAATTCTCACCGTATTGCTACGGTTGATTTTTCTGCTGTATGCTGAAGACCGTGGATTGATCTGCACATCCGCGCTTTACAGCAACTACTACTCCGTCGCCGGATTGTTTGACTGCCTCCGTGCCGATGCGGCGGTCTACCCCGATACCATGGAACAACGCTATGGTGCCTGGGCCCGGCTGCTGGTGCTTTTCCGCCTGATCCACGGCGGCGTCAATCATCCGGAATTGTCCATCCCCGCGAGGGAAGGGTATCTCTTTGATCCTGATCAATTCCCGTTCCTGGAGGGCCGCAACGACAACCAGCCGCATGATCCATCCATTCCCGCCGATCTGCCGCGCATCTCGGACCATACGGTTTATCATGTGCTGGAAAAGCTCATGCTGCTGGAAGGGCAGCGGATCAGTTACCGCACGCTGGATGTCGAACAGATCGGCAGCGTTTATGAAACCATGATCGGCTTTGAACTTATTGCCGCCGATGGCCCATCCATTATCCTGCGCCCGACCGGTGCCCACGGTGCCCCAACAGTACTGAATCTTGCCGCCACGCTTGGCATGGAAGCGTCCAGGCGCACCGGGTGGATCAAACAGCAAACTGGACATGACATTACCGGCCAGGCGGCACAATCCGTCAAAGCCGCCGCCACGGTCGATCAACTTCTGGAGGCTCTGCAAAAGAAAATTGCCCGTGATATTACCCCGGCACCAGTACCGGCCGGTACCATGCTGCTGAGTCCCACCGATGAACGCCGCCGTTCCGGCTCGCATTACACGCCCCGCGCTCTGACCGAACCCATTGTCCGCAAAGCACTGGCTCCCATGCTTGCCGCTCTGGGACAGAGGCCCACACCGGAAGATATTCTGGAATTAAAAATCTGTGATCCCGCCATGGGTTCCGGCGCGTTTCTGGTGGAAGCCTGCCGCCAGTTGGCTGATGAGGTGGTCAAAGCCTGGCACGCACACAACCAACACCCCCTGATTCCCCCGGATGAAGATGAAGTCCTCCACGCCCGCCGCATCGTCGCGCAGAGATGCCTGTACGGTGTTGACCGCAACCCCATGGCCGTTGATCTGGCCCGGCTGTCCCTCTGGCTGGCCACATTGGCCAAAAAACACCCATTTACCTTTCTCGACCATGTGCTGCGCTGTGGCGATTCCCTTGTCGGTCTGACCCGGCGGCAGATTACCGATGGCCATTGGCTGGTCACCAACCAGCGCATCTTCGGTCAGGAACACATTGATAGCTGCATTGGACAAGCCATCGCACTGCGAAAAGAAATTCTTGCCGCCGGAGATCATGTACCTCATCCCATCAAATCCGCCAAACTCGCGGAGGCGGATCAGACGACCAACGGCGTGCGGTTCTTTGGCGATGTCATTACCGCCGCCTTTTTCTCCGCCGAAAATGGCCGAAAGCGCCAGGCCGCCCGCGATGAGTATGTCAACCGTCTGGCTGCCTATCTCCGCTCTTGTGATATGTCCCTGCGCCCGGGTGATGTTGTCGCCACCTTACGTGCGGGAGCCAATCCGGTGCTTCCTTTTCACTGGGAGGTGGAATTCCCCGAAGTGTTTGACCGTGAGAATGGCGGTTTTGATGTCATTGTCGGCAACCCACCCTTTGCCGGTAAAAATACCCTAATCGCCGGCAATCGCAGATTCTACCCGGATTTTCTTGCCGCCATTCATGAACAATCCAACGGCAACACCGATGTTTCCGCCCATTTTTTCCGCCGCGTTTTTAATTTGCTGCGCCTCGGAGGCACCATGGGCCTGATTGCCACCAACACCATCGCCCAGGGCGATACGCGGTCTACCGGCCTGCGTTATATTTGCACCCACGGCGGAAGCATCTATTGCGCCCGCCGCCGCTATAAATGGCCCGGTCAGGCCGCGGTGGTGGTCTGCATTGTGCATATATTCAAAAATCGCCCGGGTTCGCCGCCACCGCCCTGCGAACTTGATAACCGCACGGTCGATCAGATTACCGCATTTTTATTTCACGCCGGCGGCCACGACGACCCGCACCAATTGTTAGCCAATGCCGGAATATCCTTCATCGGCTCCTACGTTCTGGGCATGGGCTTCACCTTTGACGATACTGATACCAAAGGCATCGCCTCATCGATCGCGGAAATGCACCGGCTGATCGCCAAAGACCCGCGCAACGCCGAATGCATTTTCCCTTACATCGGCGGGGAAGAAATCTGCACCAGCCCCACCCATGCCCATCACCGCTATACCATCGACTTTGGTGAAATGTCCCTCGAACAAGCCGCCGCCTGGCCGGATTTACTGGCGATTGTGGAAGCGAAAGTGAAGCCGGAGCGGGCCAATAACCCCATTCCCGCGCGGCGTGACCGGTGGTGGCAGCACGCGGGGAAGTGCCCGGAACTCTATTCCACGATCACCGGCCTTAGCCGCGTGCTGGCAATTACGCGCGTGACACAGCACCTTGCTCCGACGTTCCTTCCCAACAACATAGTCTACGCTGATTCCACCGTCATTATCGCACTGGAACAGTTCAGTGCTCTGGCCATCCTGCAATCCCGTATTCACGAGATTTGGGCGAGGGTACTCGCTTCGTCTATGAAGGATGACATGCGCTACACTCCCACGGACTGTTTTGAAACCTTCCCCTTCCCGGCCAACTTCCTCGATAATCCCGATTTAGAGAACGCCGGAAAGACCTACTACGAATTTCGCGCGCAGTTAATGATACGCAACAATCAGGGGCTGACGGAAACGTACAACCGCTTCCACAACCCCGCCGAATCCTCCGCCGATATTGTCACGCTGCGTGAATTGCATGAGCAATTGGATCGTGCGGTGCTGAAAGCCTACGGCTGGGCTGATATTCAACCCGTCTGCCAATTCATTCTCGATTATGAGGATGAGCCTGAAACCGAATCCAACGCGGGCCGAACCTCGAACAGAAAAAAGCCCTGGCGTTGCCGCTGGCCCGACGAAACCCGCGACGAAATCCTCGCCCGCCTGCTGGAACTCAACCACCAACGCCACAACGCCGCCACGCCAACAACCCCCGCGCCGGCCACCCCTAAGCCGGCCAGCCCGCTGGCCGCTCCCCCGTCGGCCATCACCCGCGCCCGCAAACGCAAAGCACCCGCAGCCACCCCCAATTTATTCCCCGAAGATCCCCACCCCAACGTGGACTCCGTTAAAATAGTCCCCACTGAAAAAGGAACCCAACCATCATGAAAATCAAATCCATCACCATCAGCAACTTCGGTCCATTTTACGGCGAGCACACGCTGGAACTTGATCCATCCGTCACCGTTTTGACCGGCCCGAACGACTGCGGCAAAACCATCCTTCTCGACGCGCTGGCATGCGCCATGTCGCAACAGGCAGCCACGGATCGTCGAATAAACATAACACGTGCGAGCGAGGTTCCCGGCAACCGGCTTGCTGACCAGAAAATGTCTGCCGAATGTGTCATTGCAGTAAGCTCGCAATGTATTGATGCAAGGATACTTCCGACGAGCTTCAAGGCCGACGATGTTGTGGCCGCAAAACGCCCGCTGGGCGGCCAATCGCCGCTTGCAATAACCAAGGCTGATCGCGATGGAAAACCCTCGGGTGCCGGCGGTACCGTCCCGAGATGGAACTTATTGCGTTTACCCGGCGAGACATTCCGCCAAATTATCCCCATGAGAGGGGCGAACACGGTGGAACGAGCTTTCCTCGAGATCGGATTCGGTCCTAAGTTTGACGATCTTGCCGATAATTTGCCAGCCAGGTGGCCCGACTCCCTTCGCAGGGCGGAGGAAAAACTGACGCAGGAGATCCGGCGCGTGTTGCCACTCACCATGCCTATGGAGATTCGGCTTGCCGATGGTTCACCACAAAATGCGGGGGCGGTACGGATATCACTTACCGACGCGGTCGGCGAGCTGATTGGCACCGATGATCGCGGAGCTGGAATTGGTAAAATTCTCGGGTTCGTGGGACCGCTGGTTCTCGCCCTGCGGAAACCGGAATCCCCGCTGCTTGTATTGATCGACGAGCCGGAAAATTCGCTTCACGCGGACCTGCAACACAAACTCCGCACGTTGCTTGAAGAAATCGGTAAAATGCCCATGTGCCAGGTAGTCTACGCGACCCACAGCCCATCCATGATCAACAACATGCGACCGGAGGCAATCCGTCTTTTAAGCCGTGGGAAGATCGGCGAGATCCCAACCAGTAAGATTAAAAATGACCCTTTCAGCAAAAACTTCGCCGCCGTTCGTTCCGCGCTGGGCATCACGCCCGCCGATTCATTGCTCTACGCGCCGGTTACCGTGGTTGTGGAGGGCAAAACAGAAGTTTACTGTTTACCGAGGCTGTTGCAGAAACTTATGGAGGGTTCCATCGCTGGATTCAACGGCGTAGACAATATTTTGGACCAGATTCATTTTCTCGACGGCGAAGGGGATTCAGTTGAATTTCTTGTCCGTCTGGCAAAATCACAGAACGCCAAAGTAGTTGTCTTCCTTGATGGAGAAAAACGACCCAAGAAGGGTGAGGAAAAATTAGCGTCAGATCATCCGGAGGTGCGCGTCATAAAGCTTGCTGCGGGAGAGGATATCGAACAATTGGTTCCAAGGGACATCTATTTTCAAGCCGTGGCGGCCTCCTGCCGGGAAGATGACGAATCGGAAGCCAGTACTGCAATTACGCCCGAGGCGTTTGAAAACTGGCTTGCTTCCCAGAAGCAGCGCATACAAGATAACGTGTTTGGCCGCCAGGTTCAGGACTGGCTGGAGGACACGCTTGCGGGTCCTTTACCGCCGAAACATAAGATCATGGAAAAGGCGGTTGTACCGTGCCCATCAGTTCAGGTGTCCACCGAAAAACTCCTCCAACTCGTGGAAGCCATTCGTAACGCGCTGAACCAACCCCCAACGCACGCCTCCTAAGCCGGCCACCCCAGGTGGCCGCTTTTTCGCCTGTTTTTTTTCGCTGGCGGTTATCCCGCAGGAACCCGTATAATGACTGGGGTTGCTTTTCACA
>JAJZOA010000246.1 GCA_021852225.1 Planctomycetota bacterium | reverse complement strand
GGACCGCATCAAAATCCTGTATTGGGACCGGGACGGGCTGGCCCTCTGGTACAAGCGGCTGGAGGAAGGGACTTTCCGTCTGCCAGCCACAGAGCCATCGGGCGGAGGGATTCAGATGCGGGCCAGCCCGAGGAAGCGAATTGTATGTAGCTCCCCCCGATCCTGGAATCCACCATTACGAACCGCATCCACCCTGTTTTTTCCGAATTCGGTTTATAGCCATGCATGAGAACCGGGGCGGCGCTGCGCTTTAATGCCGCGGCCGCCTGCGGCGGTTTTCGCGACACGAGCCTGAATTCAGAAGTCAAAAAGCAGGTGAGTCTGACATATCTAAAACACTACGGGCATCCGGGTCACGGTGTAAACGTCAGGGATTCCCCCGGAGTGGTGGGAATTTTAAGCACGGTTGCGCGGATTGTTTTGGTGCGGCCTCCGGTGAAGGAAACGTGAACCGGGTGGCCCGGCCAGGGATTGGCAAGGCGAAGCTCCCGGCCGGAATTGCTGACGATGCGGACAAATTGAATGTGGCCATTGCGCAGCCGACTGGAAATAAGAAAATTGCCGCAGGCCAGCAGGTCCCCGAAGGAGGCATTCTGACTGATGGGCCAATCCGGAAAAACATGGATATTGGTTTGATAGCTTTGCAGGAACATCGCGCAAAGGCCGGCGGGAATGTCGGCGCAATTTTCCACGCCGCCGCCGCCGAACCAGAAGGCGAAATTCGGACGCATAAAGTGACGTGTTAATATGTGCATGTGATTAAGAATAGAGACCGGGTTGTACCCGGCGCAGGCTGCGGCGGGATAAAACGAACAGGTGTTGTTAAAATCAAACCAGAGCCGCTGATAGCGGATCGTGTTAAGGGCGGCGTTGCGGTCTTTGGCGCTGCTTTCCAGACCAAACTGCCAGCCGGGGAAAATGGTCATGCTCGCGGACATGCCGGGTGATGAGCTTTCCTGCCGGGGCTTATAGCCATGCGAAAAGCGGTCATGCAACAGTACCCAGTCCGGGCCGATCTGAGCCTGTCGAATCACCCACTTTCCGGAAAGACCGGCGGAGCCGACCGCATTGACAATCGGTTTGATGTCCCCGGCGGGCACAATTGGCAGCGGACTTAAGCGGTGCAGGATATTCCTCCAGAGTTTGCGTTCAGAGGACTTTTTGTGCAGGTCGCGGCTGATGGAAATCAGGCCGCCGTACAGCAGCCGCAGGAAGGCGATGCTGGTGGCGGGATTTACGGCGTGCGCGTCACGGTTTTCACCGGGTGCATCGTTAAGGTCCACATACATGCCGTTGCGAAGCTGCAGGTAATGGTCCCAAAAGGCGGCTGTGGCCAGCAGAAGCGGATAGACTTTGCGGGCATAGGTCAGATCATGCGTGTATCGCCAGCGCATGATGCAATCAACGGTGCCAAATAGAATTCCGCTTTTCTGGTCCATGTGGCGGCTGGGGTCGGCATCCCAGCCGGGCAGCGGGATCAGATGTGTGTAGTCATAAAGGCCATGAAAACCAGCCGCCTTTGCCTCGGCGGCACCACGGGGCATGTAATTAAGCAGCACGGAGTCGTAATTTTCAGCCAGGGAAATGTGATTGGTGGGATAGGCCGCCCAGAACGGGGCTTCATAGTTGTAGTCAAGTGTGTAATCTCCCTGCCAGCCGGGATGGGTGGTGGTGACGAAATTTCCCCATAGGCCGGGAGCGTCATGACCCGGCGCACTGCAGCAAGCCAGAAGATAAAGCGAACCGTACCAGGCGTTCTGGACCTGCTTATCGGGTATTTTGATAAAAGATTTTCCCCAGAAGTGTTTCCACCAGGCCAGGTGATGGGTTTTTAGCCTCGCGACATCGGCCTGTGTCAGCGCCGGCGGGAAATGCGGATACACGGGCAGTGAATCGGGGCTGGCCGGCATGGGTCGGTTGTCCTGGGCAATCGTCAAAAGGGTGGCGCGATGGCCGGGCCGAAGGACAAATTGCACGCGTCCCGCCGAGACATGCGGCGCGGTGCCCAGTACGCGCAGGGTGAGGCGTCCTTTTGGAGAGCAATCCGCAAATGGGATCGCTTTGTCGCCGGTATGAATGGAATATTTATCCGCGCCCATGATCTGTGCGGCCGTGGGGAATGCGGTTGTTTGCGCCACGAGCGAGGAATTGGAATACAGCCGCAGGGAACGGGCGTTGTAAACGGCTTTGACATGCACCCAATGGCCGACGGGCAGCGGCGTTGTGGCGGTGATGATGGTGCGATTGAGTTTAGCGGTCAGGCGGCCATTGTGGAGGCCCAGGCTGAACCCGGCGTAATTTTGCGGGCCAAAACGCCAGAAATTGGACGGCTGGGCGGCGAACAGCACCGCCATCTGATGGGGAGTCGTGGTACGCACCCAGAACCCGAGCGTAAACTGCCGCTGCGGAAGCCGCATCATGCCGAGGCTTGCGAACGAGTTTTTACGACCATTAAAATGAATTGACCAGCCATGTTTGCCGGCGGGTGCAACCACTGCACCGTGGAGGGATTGAACACATTTCGGATCGGGCCAGGTCGGCGTTTTCAGTGCCAGGCGAGAGGAATTTGCGACGGGCAGAAGGACCAGATCGGCAATGTCGCCGTTGAACGGCTGCTGCGGCTGCTGCTTGATCTGATTTCCAAGAATCAGATCGACGGTATCTGGCGAGACGTCCAGCCACGCGGAATGCTTGAGTTTTCCGGCGACTGGAAAACTGCCCGGGGTGGACCAGGCGTCCAGCAGGCGGCCAGACACCGCCAGAGATTTTGTGCCGGTGTTGTGCAATTGAATAACCAGTATATCCGGGCCGGCGGCGGTCCAGCTTTGCACAGACATGGCGGCCCCATTGCGCGCGGCAAAATGCGCGGCAACAACTGCCGGTCCGATATTCTGGGCGGCGTGCCAGGATGCGTGACGCAAAGCGGGAATGTGAAGCCGCAGCGAACCCATCGGCAGCATATATCCGCGAATGACGCCGAAAAAGTCGGATTTATCAATATAAAATCGAAGCTGATCGGGCGGCCCACCCAGGGAAACGCCCATATCTCCATTGCCCAGCAGGGGGCCACCCGGCAGTGCGCCGGTGGGAATGGGGCGGGGCTGAGAGTTAAATTCGCCGTGAATGCCGGATACGATACGCCATGCCGCAGCACCGGTGCGGGTGGGTGCGGTCGCGGCGGTCGCGACTTTGCCAGCCGACAGTATTACCAGTACCAGAAAGGCAAAAAGTTTCATCGGGCCAGGCGTTCGCGAAATCATGGGTTGCTCCATATCAAATTTGTGGCAAGGCGGATGGCGGTTCCAGTGGCGACGGCGTTGTTGCGGCCAGCGATTCGGATTCAACGATCAGATTGTCAATCAGACGGGTTGTGCCCAAGCGGGCGGCCACGAGCAGAACGCAAGGCCCGGTTATTTCGCCTTTGAGTTCCGCGAGCGTTTCCGTATCGCAAGGCAGTGCGTAATCAACGGCGAGTCCGGCGGCGGCAATTTGCGTAGTGATTGCGGCGGATATGGCGGCGGCATTGCGCTGGCCGGATTGAATTCTATTGCGTGCCGCGGTGAGGGCCTGATAAATGACGGCCGCACGGGGGCGCTGGTCGGCGGATAAATACCGGTTCCGGCTGCTCATGGCCAGGCCATCAGGCTCGCGGATGGTAGGGGCGACGATTAATTGTGTGGGGAAATTGAGGTCCGCAATCATCTGGCGAATGACGGCCTGCTGCTGATAGTCTTTCTGGCCAAGAATAAGGATATCGCATTGCACAATCGCCAGGAGTTTGGCGACTACGGTGCAGACTCCGCGAAAATGGCCAGGGCGGATTTTGCCTTCCAAAACAGTGGCCAGAGGTCCGGGATCCACGGTAACGAGGGCCTCGCCGACGGGATACATGTCTTTCAGGTCGGGTGCGAAAAGCAAATCGCTATTCAGATGTTCCAGGAGTTGGGTATCGGCGGAAAATGGGCGCGGATAGCGGTGAAAGTCTTCGTGCGGGCCGAATTGGAGTGGGTTTACAAAAATGGAAGCAACGACAGCGCCATTGGGAGTGGCAAGCTTCCGCGCCAGGGTGATAAGCTGGCCATGTCCGGCGTGAAGTGCGCCCATGGTGGGTACAAAAACGACGGGGCGTTTGGGTGCCAGCAGCGCTCTGGCGGCACGGCAATCGGCAATAGAGCGTGCAATGGTCAGCGTCATGGGGCTGCCTCCATGGTGGCACCTCCGGCATAGCAGCGGGCGGCCAGCAGACGGACAGGCAGACCCAGGACCGGATGAATGAGGTCGGGCGCGATATCACATAGCGGCATAAGCACGAAGGTTCGCAGGTGCATGCGCGGGTGGGGAATAATAAGATCGGGTGAGGACAGAACGACCTCGCCGTAAAATAATATATCTATATCTATTATACGTGGTCCGTTGCGGCCTTCGCGGCCGCGCTGGCGGCCCATGCGCCGTTCAATGTCCAGCAGGCACGAAAGCAACTGCGGCGGGGGAAGGCTGGTCTGAATTTTGATCGCGGCGTTAAGGTAGTCATTCTGGCCGGGCGGGCCGCCCACCGGCCGGGTGATGTGGTCATGAGACGATTCAAGCATTCGCGTGTCGGGCAACGCCGCGATGGCGGCGCGGGCGGCGGCCAGGTTTTCCAGGCGGTTGCCGATATTGCTGCCGATGGCAAGATAACAGATATTGTTCATGGGCAGTTGGGTTCCTTTGCGGTTTCCGGAGCCGGGGCGGGTTGGACGGGTATTTGGGAACCGGCCTGAAATATGGACCAGACCAGCAGGACGGAACCCCATAGCGACACTCCGAGTGTCAGCAGCCAGCGGTGGCCGTTGTGGCCGAAAACCTTGCCGACATCGGTGGTCAGGAACATGAGGAAGGCGGCGATTCCCAGGCCGATCGCGGCGCGGCGGCGGACAGCAGGGGCCATCAGCGGATCGCTGAGAATCATGGCGGTGGCAAAAAGAGTGATCGCCAGCGTGACATAGTGGGGCACCCAGGTTCGTGGAGAGGCCCAGAGTTCAAAAGCGGCCACCGCGCCAATTTCCAGTGCATAGCGGCGGCAGCGGAGTGTCGGCAGCTTTTTGCGAGCCCACCAGAGGCCGATCAAACCGATGGCAACCAGAAAAATGCGGATGAGGCGGTCGCTGAGTGTCGCGGGCAGGCTTAATATATTGACATACTGATAATGCCAGACCGGCGAGCCGGCCAGATGATAATGAAAGGCCGGAACATGACGGATCAGGCGCGAAAGAAAACTGGGAACTGACTGGCCAACGAAATATTCGACATGGCCGCCGGTGACATATGGAAGGATCATAATATGCGCCCATTGGCCCAGCCACAGCAGGTTCTGGCTCCATCCGAAGGCCAGGCCCGGAACCACGATCAGCCAGATTATAAGGCCAAGCAGAATACCCACCGCCATATTCCATTCCCGCTTCCAGATAAAATAGATGAGGAAAATAACGGGTGTGACTTTAATGCAGACGGCCAGCGCCACCAGCAGACCGCCGAGTTGTTTAAGCCAGAGGGTGCGTCCCTGGGCGGCCCAGAGACCGGCGGCCAGGGGCGCAAGCATGAGCAGATTGGTTTGCCCTTCCTGCATGTCACCAAGGACCGGCCAGAGCCACACTCCCAGAATCAGAAGGATCGCGGGTTCGGAGAGCCGCACGCCGGCCTGGCGAATAAGGTTCCAGAGCGCCCAGAAAATAATCAGGCAGAAGAAAAACTTGCAGCAGACCCATGCGAATTGCGCATTTGGCGGTGAAAGCAGCGTCAATGGCGCGAAGGCCAGAAGCGTGACGGGTGGATTGGGAAAACTGTCGCTGGTGTAGTTGGCGTGCTGGTGGAGAAACTGCGGCACCATAAGAGTCCAACGGTCAAAATCATTGACCTGCCGGGTGGAGTGCGTGCGTTCCTTTTTTTCCTGGCGCAGGCGGGCCTGAAAAGCCATGATAATCGTAAGCACCAGACCGACGCCGACAATAATCGCCAGAACCGTTGCCTGACGGTTAGAGCGGAATGTAACGGATGGCACTGGATCGCCTGACAATCGCTGTTCCTTCTTGCAGTTTCACGGGATGCGTAAGCCCGGTGTGGCGGGCCGAATGGTGCGGCCGCTAGCGGATGAACCGCATTTTTCCAACATTCGGAATAAAGGCCCAGTTGATGAACCGCAGCGGTCTAAAGCCGGCCGGCCAGTAAACCATGAAGGCTCGGCCGATAAGAAAACGTTGCGGCACAACGCCGAGCGGCAGATGCAGCTTCCGCCAGAGGGGTTCAACGGTGTTCCAGGCGCGGCTGTCGTCGCTGTAGTTGGAATTGTCTCCAAGAACGAAATACTGGTTTTTTTTCAGAGTAATGGGGTTGGTCATGGTGCCTGTGCCGGGACTGCTGGTTCCTTCGATGGTCATCTGGGTGTAATAAATGTCGCGCATAAGAATAAGG
>JAJZOA010000135.1 GCA_021852225.1 Planctomycetota bacterium | reverse complement strand
CCGCGCGATTATGCCCCCAGCCGCGCGGCCAAGTGCATGAGACTTCTGATTATGATACGCCCCACTCGGCAAAGAGCAATCACGCGGCCGCCAAAACGCAATCAGAGCATCGGGCATAACCGTTGCAGCACTGGCGGATTGATAATGGGGCCTGTCGCCTGAAAAGCATTCAGCGGCCGGTACGACGGACAATCTTGGGGATAATCGCGCGGCAACTTACCGCTGGTCCAGCAGGTTACAATGTGTCTTCCGCTGGTGCATAGAGCCGCGGATGCGGTGCCATGCGGTCCTGCACACAGCGGCCGCACATATAAAAACCATGCTGCGCCGGGTAATCGATGCTGTCGGTGTCATCGCCTTCAATCCATTTGCGGCAAAAGACTTCGCTGGCCCCGCACAGGGCGCAGGTGGTCGGATTGCCACCATCCTTATGCAGCAGCAGATCACTTAAACGTGGATACTTCTTACGCATGCCGCGTCCCTGGGCTTTGCCCACACTGTGATCCAGCCGATGATTCTTCAGCCAGTTGGCAATGGATTCGACTTCCGACGGGGAACAGAATCGCGACCAGTCGCGACGGTCCGGATCGCGAAAAAAGCCCATATCCTCCAGCCGCTCCTGAATGACCGGGTCGGGAAACGAATGCAGTACTATGACAAGTCGCTCTGACATAACCGCAAGTTTGGACTATTCGCGTATAAAAAGCAATGGCACCGCTCAGGACATTATTCGGGGGCATCTTCGCGACTATGATGTTCCCACACGAGTGCCGCCCCTTGCAACACTAAATCCGGAATAAATGAATCGATCAGGCCGCTTTCAGTGAAAAGTCGCTGGGCGTCTCCGCCTGTCGCCACCACGTGGGGCCAGTTTCCAAGCTGGTCGGCGCAGCGTTCTATAATTTCACGCACGCCGCCACGGGCCATGGCGTACAGGCCGCAATTCAGGGCGTCCATGGTATTGCGTCCGACAATGCCAGTGGGCATATCCAGCGAAGCCTGCGGCAGTTGGGCCGTCCATTCATGCAGGGCCCTGGCCCCCAGCGCCAACCCCGGAGCAATCGTCCCGCCTAGAAACAGACCCGAATCATCGACACAGTCCACCACCAGTGCGGTCCCCGCGCTGACAATCACACAGGCCTGTTCGGTATTCACATACGCCGACAGCGCTCCGAGCAACCGGTCGACGCCAACGGTTCGGCCATCGGTCAGAGCGGTTTTCAGCGGAATGGAAAGGTCGGAACCGGCGATCTTCACGTCTTTTCCGGTAACGTTGCGCACAACCTCGCTGACCGGGGCGGTCAACTGCGGAGCCACGCTGGCCACCACCACCCCGTCAATTTCTTCGGTGGCTTCTTCCAAGAGTGATTTTAGCAGTACGGGCAAAGCCTGCGGCCAATCCGATTGCACGATGCGTTTGGCCGGGTCAACACCCTTGCCCTGGCTGAACAAGCCGGCGCCAATTCGCGTGTTTCCTATGTCCAATGCTATAACCGTCATGGCAACTCCGGAAAACTTCAAAGGAAGAATTTTAGCCGATACCGAATGAATTGGCGAATGCGAGCCGACAGGGAAAAATGAATCGGTTGCATTCGACGAGTCTTCCGGACGCTCACGGATTTTCCACAAATCGCCCCATTCGCAGTCTTGCCGAAAAATCCTAATCACCCGCCCGTGGCGGTCCAGCGCGCGGCAGAGGCAGCGCGTTGACTCTCGAACGTGCATCCGGCCGACGCAAGGCCAGATGCGGATTGTGGCGCATTGGATTGTCGGCGGACCCGCATGGCTTGTGATCTGCCACATTTATGATGGCAGGACATCCTCGCCGACCTGATTGCACACCCATTTGGTCTTTTCGCCTTTGACACTTTTTGCCCAATACAGCGCCGCGTCCGCGGATTTCAGGAGTGCCGTCTGATCCGCACAGGTTGTGGGAAAAATGACGAATCCAATGCTTGCGGAAACGTGAATCTGCCCGACGGCATCCAGATCAAAAGGACGGTCTATTTCAGCGGCAAGTCGGGAAAAGAAGCATTCCGCGTCCTGATGGTCAACGAGATCCTCTAAAATAATCACAAATTCATCGCCACCCAGCCGATGGGCGCAATCGGTCTTTCGCAACGTCGATTTTATGCGGCCGGCAAGCTGTTGAAGAAACAAGTCTCCCGCAGCGTGCCCCAGCGTATCGTTGATCGGCTTAAAATTGTTAATATCGAGCATGGCCACCGCCAGCACGGTATTGCCGCGCTGCGACCGGGCCACCGCCCGCCGGAGATTTTCATCCATTGTGCCGCGATTGGGCAGACCGGTCAGCACGTCATGGGCCGCCAGCCAAGCCTGCTGCGTCAATTCAGCATCCAGACGGCGGCGCAGGTCGATTTCATCCAATGCGTGCCCCAATTGGTCCGCCAATCGATCCACCAGGGAAAGAATTTCATTATCAAAGAGTTCGGCGTGGGATGAAATCAGACTTAAAACGCCCCATACGCGCCCACCACGGCGAACCGGCACGGCGGCCACCGACTGACCACCGATGGCCACGATGGCATCGCGATGGTCCGACAGATTTTCCGCCGACTGAAAGTGATTGGCGAAACACCGGCGACCTTCGCGCCAGGCGGTGGCGACCAGGCTCAGCGAATGTTCGTTATGAATGTTAATATGCACATTCATTAATTGTTCCCGACCACGCCCCCCCACCGCGATGCGTTCCATCAGCCCCGCCTCGTTGGGGCGGCTGATGGAAATCGTGCTGAATAGCCCGCAATTGGCCAGTTGATCGGCGGTGCCACGACAAAGACTGGCTTCATCATGCGCCTGAAGCACTATTTCGCCCTGACCACTCAAGGATTTATACAGGCTTCCCAGGCGGTCCACGCGGGACCTCATGTCCAGGGAATCCAGCGCGCTTCCCAGCAACAGTGAACAGTTGCGCACAAGGGAGAGAAGGTCTTCATTGAAAAAATCGGTCTGGTCGGACACGACACTGATAAGCCCCCACACCACCCCGCCGCGGCGAACAGGAATCACGGCAATGGATTTTATATTTCGTGCCGCCGATGACGCGTTAAAGCCGCGGCTGCGCGGGTCGGCCAGATAGTTGTTGCTGAATTCCAGCACCTGCGAACGCCACGCGGTCCCGGAAAGTGTAATGGGCGCTTCGCGAGTCGAAAACGAAAAGGTATGCAGGACATCCTGCACGTTGCTGCCGGCACCATAATGATAATGCAGAATACCCTGATCGTCCGGCCAGCCGATGGCAATAATTGAAAACGGACCGGTGGCAACCAGCGTATCGCAAATTCCCTGAAGCAGATCACGCTCGGTAGGCGCGGTCAGGATCAGTTTGGATTCTTCCAGAATGGCGTTGTAAAGAGTATTGAGCCGTTCCAGAGCCGACTGTTTGACCTGCAGCCTGACGAACAGTCGGCGCCGTTCAAGGGTTCTACCAAGCAGCGCCGCGCTGGTGGACAGAAGGGTGCTGATGGCATCCTGAAAAGTACCGCGTTTGCGGCTGATGACTCCAAGCACGCCCCAGGTTTTACCTTCACACACAATGGGAATCGCCGCCCAGGCGTTTATCTCCAGCTTCCGCGCGATCTCCTGGTATGCCCGCGTGCGCGCGTCATGCAGATAATCATTACTGATCTGAATTTTCCCCGTCCGCATCACTTCGCGCGAAAGCGTTCCTTCGCCTGGGCCCGTCACGGACGAAGCAAATGTTTCCATCAAATCCCGGGCACGAGCGCCTGCGGCGTGGTGGTAACGGACCTTGCCGTCCGGGTCGGGCCAACCGATTCCCACCAGGTCAAAAAGCCCGGTCGAGTGCAGCCGTTGACACACACCTTCAAACAGTTCCGCATCGGTGGGCATATCAAACAGTATTTGTTCCTGTTCCACAAGGGCCTGATGCAAAGCGTTTAAGTGCTGAAGTTCCGAGTTAAATTGCACCATACTCTGCTGCGCGGACAGACGTCGCGAAGCGTCGAACATGGCTTCCACGGCGGGACGCACCTCATCGTACATATCCGCAATTCGGAATTGCCCGCGGGCCGCTCCAAAAAGTACCAGAACGAATGATGAATTCCCAGCCAGAAACAGCGACTTCCAACCGTGGGCCACGGCAGCCTTTATCCAGAATGGCGACAGGGCCTCGGCAAACCGAACATCAGCCGCCAGATTATCGATGGTTGAAATGTGAAGGGACGATGCTGTTTGATTTGCCGCGTCGTTATTTGCGGCGGCCGATTCCGCGGTCGCTTCATCCGTGGGCATCAATCCGTCAAACCAGCCGTCATCCGCCGGAACACCGGCAAGGAATTCAGAAAGGTTCGCCCCCCCTTGTTTTGGTCCGCTGGCGGCCAAGAGACGGGCGGTTCCGTTCGCGGCTCTCTGATAGACGAAGGCCCCAATTGCCTCGGTACGCGCGGCAAGCAATGGCAATGCGTCGGCAAACAACTCATCGCTGGTTTTTGCAACCGCACAGAGGCGGTAAAGGCTCATTAGAAAATCTGTATTCATACGCGGATCCAGTTTGTAAACCAGCGAAAACGCCAGTCAACCTCCTGCAACTCCCAGTCGTTTCGGGCGAATGTAAACGCCAATGGCACCCGTACTGGCAGGCCAAGGTCAAAGCAGCTCCGCGAGAGCATCTCCTACATTATCGGCCAAAAGGGCGACAAATATTGAACCGAAACGAAAAAGGACATTTTCCCCTAAAAAGCGTGTCAATAGCTGATATTCAGCCCACCGGACGGTTGCATGGGCGCGGGGTTAGAACCTGACGGCCTGTCAATCTCGCGTTGTAGCCAACTGGCTTTTGGCAGGCAACCACACATCAGCCGGTCCAGCGGCAGGGTGGCCGACGAAACCTCATAATTGCGTTTGCCACGGAATATCGGCCACACCCTCCAGATGGTTGGCCAGTCGCGCCCAGGTAAACAACAGGTCCCCAAGACGATTCAGGTAAACCAGCGGACCGGGACCGACGTCCTCTAGTTCCATAAGTTCCACCAAATAGCGCTCGGCACGCCGACAGACCGTCCGCGCAACATGCAACTGAGCGGCCAAGGGTGAACCGCCAGGCAGAACGAAGGTTTTCAAGGGCAGAAGGCTGGCTTCCGCAGCATCAATCTGCGGTTCTAACGCGGCGGCATCTTCCGCGGTGAATCGCCGGATGCGCGCCGAATTCTTTGACCCCAGCGGCGTGGCCAGGTCCGCACCAAGATCAAATAACTGCTGCTGGACCGCGAACACCGACCGGCGCAATGATTCGTGGGGGCAAATCGCGGCGGCGGTGCCCAGCACGCTGTTGAGTTCATCCAAGGTGCCATAAGTGTGCAAACGGATATTATTTTTCGCTACACGTGTGCCATCAAACAGCGTGGTTTGGCCCTTATCGCCCTGGCGAGTATAAATACGCATGGTTTTGCTCCAATCCGCGGACAGGGCCGATGCAACCCGGATCCGACCCAAAGTCCCGCGGGCAAGTGTAAGATTCGCCGACCGGATGTTCAAACGCCATGACGACATTTCTTGCGCAACCCGATATCACCATACTGTTTGGCGGGTCCTTTAACCCGATCCACTGGGGGCACCTTCGCACCGCAGAGGCGGCGCAACGTGAATTGCAGGCCAAACAGATTCTTTTCATTCCCGCCGCGGCTTCCCCGCACAAAAATGCCGACGGTGCGGACACTGCCACTGATCGGCTGAACATGCTGCAACTGGCCACAGCGGGACGCAGCGGATGGAAAGTCTGTGATCTGGAGCTCAAACGCCCGCCGCCCAGCTTCACGTGGGACACCATTCAAATCCTCCGTCAAGGGAGGACGGAAGAGCGTTTTTTTCTGCTGATCGGAGCAGATCAACTCGCGTGGTTCCATACGTGGAAGCGCTTTAACGAATTGGTTCAGACGGTTGAAATTGCGGTTATGCCGCGACCGGGCTGGCCCATTCCGCAATCACCTCCTGCGGATATTCCCGCTGACATCTGGGGAAAGTTTCATGTTTTGGCCGGTATGGAATATCCCATATCATCGTCTGAAATTCGGCACCGGGCCGCCGCGGGACTTTCAATTAACCATCTGGTACCGCCAGCAGTTAGCGCGTATATAACTGCGAATAAGCTGTATATGTAAATTGACTGACGGCCTTAAAAATGTGCCCGGCAATGCAGCGCCTTTCGCCACATTGCCGGGACGAATCTCTCCCCCTCTTCCTTTTGCTCCGGTCAATGGTCGCCCCAACCCGCTGGAGCGGGCCAAATCGCCAAATAATCCGGATAACTCTCTGTCTACCTCGCGTACGCGACTCCGGGAAACCCTCCGTCCGTCCCGCAGTCGGCATGGACAGACGCAAGCCGACCACCGGCCGAAACCTCTCACTCCCTCGCTTGCACTTCTATCTTCAACCGTTCGCCGAATGGCGACACCGACCTGATTTTGCCCACCGCCAAACCGGCGGTGCTGAACCTCTCACTCCCTCGCTTGCACTTCTATCTTCAACCGTTCGCCGAATG
>JAJZOA010000341.1 GCA_021852225.1 Planctomycetota bacterium | reverse complement strand
CCCCCGGCGGCAGAATTGTGGTGCAGACATCCTGTCTGCCCGTAGACCTCGCGATATGTCCAGTTCCTCCAATACCTCCTGTGCGAATTTCAATCATCGAAAGGCCTCCTTCACTGGCGTTGAGTGTTTGTGCGGTCGTGGTGAAGATCAGTTGTTGTTTAATGCGCATTATTCATTGCCATGTGAGCAAATCGCCAAAGTGTATAGAAATATGAGTATATGTCAAAATACTACTTTTACGCGTGGAATATCCACACCATGAAATGGGCTTGCTGGAGTTGGCGACCAAGACCCGCGGCTCACCATGGACGAAAGCGTGATTCACCTTTTCCGATCGTCCGATGCGGCGAATCCGCCTGTCCTGTTTGATTCGCGGGCTGTGGAAACGGAGCCTGGCTAAGATTTTAAGACGCCGGCAACCGAACAGGACGGCATACCGTTATGCCTGGCCTGAGCCACCCCGCCACAGTTCGACTCTACACGTGGATCGGCCAATTTCCCAGACGGATCGGACAATGCCCGGTCAGCGTTCCGAATCCGGATTTACCGAAATGGCCGAATCGCGGACGCGTTTCGCCGCAGCATTCTATTGCGGCGGACTGGGAACGGGGCCGTGATTCAATTTTTTGGGTCAGGCGGCGGACTGTTTTCAGGCGCGCATCGCCGGCGCAATATCGTAGATGCTGCGCAATACCAACTGCCGGTTCAGTTCTTCCGGCGGCAGCGGCTTTTCCAGTGTGATATGAATCGTGCTGGTACGGCCCGGATACAAATGAATATAATTATCCGAATACATGGCACCGGCGTTGCGCAATTCCGCCCAGAACCAGAGGGCCGGGACGTCGGTGGCAACTCGCAAATGGTAATGCCGGCCACTTCCGCGAATGGTGGATACAAGCGATGGTTTGTTCAGCTTAAGTTCCACGGGGCGCGTAAAGAAAAGTGTATTTTCCGCCACCCTGTGGCCCTGCACCAGCACCGTCGGCCAGATCAGCAGATTGGCCGCTCCATGAGTCTTGACCAGGTTGGAAAGGTCCAATGCGTGGGCCATGCGGCTGGTGCGGGCCGGAATCGTGATCATTCGGGAGCCATTTAAAAGCTCCTTGCCGGCCAAATCGGTGACTCGCCAGTACAGTTCACCGGACGCGTCCGTCTGGCGATCACTGGTAACAAACAATTCAGCCTTTCCCGTGGCAGGATCCGGAATGCCGCTGACCAGCACAGGCGCAAAGAAATGCCGCGACTGGTACTGAATCGTCTTCCAGCGGCGGTCGTAGTCGATCATCGACCAGGTGGGGCCGGGCCAGCAATCGTTATATTGCCAGATGGTGGCCGCCATCGACCGCGGCATGTCACGTCGCCAGTGTTCCACGCCGTAACGGATGCCGTAGGCCTGGTTGATCTGGGTCAGTCGAAGCGCGCTTTCAAAATCGTCAGGCGTTTTTCCAAAATACAGATTGGTATAGTGCATGATGATGCCAATGCCGTGACCGGTGCCATCCATTTCGTGGTAGCGCATGACCGGCGAATGGATTGAATCACGATCAGCAGCATCCGTGTAGGTGTCCACGGTTTTGGGCGCGGGAAATGACTGCATGCCGAATTCGGTCACAAATCCCTGAACGGTCCGGTATTGTTCAAACGGGGCGTTGCCATGCCAAACATTCCACGTGTGAATGTCTCCACTGCCGGTGGCTCCGCTGCCGACTTCATAAAACGCGCCGGGCAGCAGACGTCGGACCGTTCCGCCGATGACTTCGCCAAAAAGATGGTAATATCCTTTGAAATCCTGAATTTCGTTGTTGCCGCTCCAGATGACAATGGAGGGATGGTTGCGGCAGCGGCGAACCTGCTGGTCAAGCTCGGTCTGAAGATTGTTCATCCATTGGTCGTCATGAACGGGATATACATTGTTGGCAAATTTAAATTCAAATTGCAGCATCAGGCCAAGTTCGTCGCATAAATCGAACAGTTCATCCTCTTCATAATAACCGCCGCCCCAGAGCCGGATAAAATTGAAATGGCAGTCTGCGGCGGTGCGCATATACCATCGCAGAAGATCCGGTGTGACGCGCGTGGGCAGATTGTCGGCGGGAATCCAGTCGGCGCCTTTTACGAATACCGGAACGCCGTTGACTTTCACGTGCATGGCGGTGCCATCTTTCGGCGGCAGAACTTCCACTTTTCGCAGGCCAATGCGGCGGCTGCGCGAGTCTAGAATGCCGTTGGGGCCGATCAATTCCACCTTTACTGAATAAAGTGGGTGGGCGCCCATGCCGTTGGGCCACCAGAGTTGCGGCTGACTCACCCTCACGTCAATTCGAGATTCGCCCGCTGCCAGTGTTCCCGTACTTTCGGTTACCGGCACGCCCGCCATGGAAACAACGGCGCGCACACGGGTGCCGTCTGGTGCCCCCTCAGCCAGAGTATGTACAGCCAGGGCCACTGTGCCATCGGTATTGTGGGACTGCAGGATACCAACGTCCGTTATGCGGGAATCAAAGGCTTGAATCTCTATATTTTTCCAGATGCCCTGCGTTAAAAGGCCGCGGCACCAGTCCCAGCCCCACATATAGGGACCCTTGCGAATCCAGCATCGGGCATCGCTTAAGTCAATATTGTATTTTGCCTTATACGCAGCTGATAATGTTTTGACAGTGGGTGTTAAGCTGGCAAAACGAATATGCAGAGTATTGGCGCCGGGGCGCAGGTGACGCTTGACGTCGAATGTCCAGGTGCGGAACATATTATCCGTGGTGCCCAACTGATGGCCGTTGACCCAGATCGTCGCCAGTGTGTCAAGTCCATCGCACTGGAGATGCACATGGGGACGTTTAAGCAGGTCGACTGAAACTTCAAACGTCCGGGCATAAATCCAGTTTTTGTCGGCAACCCATTGAACGCGGCCATTGTTCTGGCGGTAAAACGGATCCGGGATTTTTCCGGCGCGCAAAAGGTCTGTATAGGTGCTTCCCGGTACCTCGGCCGGTATAGTTTGGGTTTCGCCTTCCTGCTGGAGTGTCCACCCGGCACCCGCCAGCGACAGGCATTCCGGCGTTTGGCTGAAAGCAACAGCCGGGGCGTCGTGTGTGGTAGTTGATTGACAACCTGTGATTGCCACACAGGTACTGGCCGCGGCGGCAACCTGTAAAATCTGGCGACGGCTGAGAACAGGTCCAGCGGTGGGGGTGGTTTTGTTGAATTCCATTAAGACATCCTTTGCATGAAAGCGGGTATAAACTGCGGATTTGACGGATGCCGCAGATACCCGCGACAAAATTATTTTTCAGTACCAATAGCCGCCTTGATCATTCGTCCGAATGCGGTGGGCTGATAATTCCAATTTTTGATCAACATCGGGCTTGCCTTTGGATGGAAACACCAGGCGCACCAACTGATGTCATGACGTGCCGCGAAAGCCACAAGGCGCTCTCCAAACCGCACATTGGACGCATTGCCGCCGAATTCGTCGATAATCATGGGAACGGACTTGGCGGCCTGTTCAAAGTTGTGTCGCCATTTATGTTTCCACGGATACACATGGCAATCATAGACAATATTAAATCCTTTCACGGCGAAACCATGGGGAATGCCGAAGTCGTCATAAGCCCAGCCCAGCCCTCCGATGATGACAATGTTCTTTGCGCCGGCGCGACGAATGGTGTCGTATAACAACTGCATGCCCGCAGCACGATAAGTGATCACACTTGTTTTGGTTTCTCCGGCGCAGGGGCCGCCGTCAAGCCAAAGCGGCCATGGAACGCCATGCGGCTCATTGTAGACGTCATACAGCACGTTGGGAAAATGGCTGTATCGCCTGGCGACCGATCGCCAGAATCGCACCGCGCCAGGACCCGGCATGCGGTGCTGCCCCAGCCGCGACGGATGGCCCCCCATGTCCGTCCAGTGCAGATCAAACACCACATAAACGTGGTTTCTCGCGGCCGTGGCAATCAATTCATCAAGTATTTTCCGATAGTCCCGGCCGCCATGCTTCTGGCCCGGCATTTGGCCGAACCATCTTGCGTCGGCGGTCGGTATGCGCACGATCTGGATGTGCCATTGTTTAATCGCCACCAGTAACGACCGGCGAATGTGGTCGCCGCCATTGCTCCATTCCATGCTCGGCAGGTCAACACCATGAAGTACAACGGTGTGGTTGGCGGCATTCAGCAGGCGATGCCCGGCCGTATGCAGCCGCATGAAGCCGATCGGATAGGGGCACGCCAGGGCGTGTGTGGGTGCCGCAATTCCAGAGGCTCCCTGCGCCCTATGCCCAACCCCAAAAAATGTCAGACATGCAACCGCCGTAAGGCCTGCAATACCGATGTGGATTCGCATGATTTTCCTTCGTCTTTTCTGGCCGAATGGACCGGAGTCCGCAGATTACCATCGCACCGTTTGAGTTGCGTATGCCCTTTGGATCGACACGAATATACCCGTCAGCAGGCAAACCGCAAGAATAATGGGCGCAAAAACCAGTAGCCTAAGCGCAATTTTACCCATTTGGCGGATTCGATATACGGGTGGCCTTTCAACGCCGAATCATACCTCACGGACGCCGTATCCTTTACATCTGCTTCCAAAGTTATCATCATGCTCCAGATGCTGGTGACGACAATAGATTCTCAATTTTGCAGGCCAGGCCTAAGTCGCAGTTCGTAAGACGGACACGATCAGCTTTGGTTAACGGTAATAATCAGGCAGGCTACGCCAGCCACGGCAAGGTTGAGTTTGCAACCCAGCGACTTGGCGTGCACGGCGAGCCGCACCTTCGGCACTTATCGCGATCAATGACCGGCGAGTTCGGGCCTGCCGCCAAACTGCTGTATCCTGGGCTGTGGCGCTCCAACTTTTACGCCGCTGATGGCAAAAATCGCGGTGTTGCCCGTTTTATTTGCCGATCCGTTAAACGTCAGTGATTCGAGCGTATCACCCGTCAGGTTAAGTCCACGGGTCACCGCAGGTGCCCCATTCACGTGGCCGGCAAGGTTTGCCATATTCAGGTAGGTTACATACCAGGCTGGGGTGCCGCTGGTGGGGGCGTTGATAGAGAAGTGGCTGTTGCTCACGATGAGCTTACCGATGCCGCGAATCGCCGCGCCATAACCATTGCCATCCGGCGTGGTGCCGCGGGATTGAATGTTGTACCAATCCGGTGCGGCGTAATCTGTGGTCACGGTCAACGATTTTCCATCCTGATTGCGGAATCGCAGGGTTACGTTGCCAATGCCGTTGCCATAGGCGGAGGACGCCAAAATCGCCATGGAAGTGAACCGGGCGGCTGGCGTTAACACAAGATGCCCATTCTTTGGCCCTCCCCCCTTAAGAAACACTGAATTATTGGTGCCAAATGGCTGAAGCTGAAACACCGTGCCAAAGCTGGCGATGCGACCATTCACCGGTAGCCCGCTGCCGACTGGTGCTCCCGCCAAACCCGCTTGATAAAAGACCGATCCGCCATCAAAGGTATGGCCGAAATACTTGCGATCCAATGCGGTGCCAGCCACCGTCGGGATAGTATTTTTCACCACCAGATCCGCGTCATACCCACGGGCGCTAATCGGCTCCAGACGCTGTGCATAGAACCGTATATCGCCAACCTGCTGCACTCCGGTGCTGTTGCCGTTGGATGCCGTAAAGCCGATGTAGCCATCCATGCTTGAAAGAATATGCGAAAGCTGATGGGGAAGCGTATAGCTGGCATGAAACCGACTGGCTCCACGCTTAGCCTCAAATCGGATCGTTTTGGCGCCATCATAACGCACCACGACATCAATGGGGCCGCCCACAGCGGAAAAGTCCACCGCGCCGGTTGAGCCAATATTCTTGCGTCTTAGCCCGTAGGTTTTGCCCCGCGAATAGGCTACCTGCAGCACCGACTTGCCGTTATTGTCTATGCCCAGTCCAAAGCTATTCTGCGGCGCTCGGCCATTGTCATCGGTGAATCCTTTGGCGGCGGCCGACTGGCCCCGGAACGGCATATGCTGTGTAAAACGGTTGTTCTGTACCGCGACGTAAAATCCGCCCTTGTCAGCCTTAAGCAGGTGATACTTGAACTTGAGCGTCCAGGGGCCGCCCACCGTCACGCGCTGTTGAAACCAGGCACGCGTCTGTTCGTCGGAGTTGGCGCCCGTGAGGACTAAACGGTTGTGAATACACCCGCAGCTTTTAAGTTTGACCATGCTTATGTTCGGAACCCCCACGTTAAACGCCGCAGGGTTGCTGTTAAGAAGCAGGTTCTTCTGCGGCCATGCCGCACCACCATGGTTGATGGCCAAAAGATTCGCCGGCGTGTCCGTGGACATTGACGGCGGCACATCCTCCGGCGCAGACGCCCACTGCTTATTTGGGCTTTTACCCAGCGTTTCATGCAGAATTCCCCCCGCCACCACGGCAGAGGAAGCAATCCATGGCTTATTAAGCTGGTGACCATCAAGCTCGGCGCTATGAATATACACGTTGCTGCCACCTGCGGGGGTTGCAGTAATCGTGAAGGTACCCTTCGCGTAAGGCGCACCAAGTTTAATAA
>JAJZOA010000268.1 GCA_021852225.1 Planctomycetota bacterium | reverse complement strand
GGCCATCCGTGGATGACGTTCAAGGACCCCTCCAATATTCGCTCTCCGCAGGATCATGCCGGAGTCGTGCACAGTTCCAACCTGTGCACGGAAATTCTGCTCAATACCAGTGAAACGGAAACGGCCGTCTGCAATTTAGGATCGCTGAATCTTGCGGCCCATGTAACCGAATCGGGCGTAGACGAGCCTGCTCTTGCCCGCACCATCGCAACGGCGGTACGCATGCTGGACAATGTGATTGACATTAATTTTTACCCGACGCCTGAAGCCCGCGATGCGAATCTGCGCCATCGACCGGTTGGCCTGGGTATCATGGGGTTTCAAGATGCGCTGTTTGTCCATCGCATTGCGTACGACAGCGATGCCGCTGTCGATTTTGCTGATAAAAACATGGAATTCATCAGTTACCACGCCATTCTGGCCAGCAGCAGCCTGGCACAGGAACGCGGTGTATATAGATCGTACCGCGGGTCCAAATGGGACCGGGGACTTCTGCCGCTGGACACTCTGGAATTGCTGGAAAGCCAACGCGGCGAAAGCATAGATGTGGACCGCACCAGCACCATGGACTGGAGCCTGGTACGCCGCCAGGTGGCCGCGCATGGAATGCGCAACAGCAATGTGATGGCCATTGCACCTACCGCCACGATTTCCAATATTGCCGGCGTGGCGCAATCCATAGAGCCGGCCTATCGCAATCTGTTTGCCAAATCCAATCTGTCCGGAGATTTTGCGTGGATTAACCGGCGCCTGGTCGCGGACCTTGAAGCCTTGGGCCTTTGGGACGACCGCATGATTGACGATCTGAAACATTTCGACGGATCCGTGCAATCCATCGATCGTATTCCCGAGTCACTGCGGCGCCTGTACCGGACCGCCTTTGAAATTGAGCCGCGATGGATTATTGAAGCCGCCGCGCGCCGCCAGAAATGGATTGATATGGGCCAGTCGCTGAATCTGTACCTGGACCAGCCCAGCGGCCGGCGGCTGGAAGAAATGTATTTTCTAGCCTGGCGCAAGGGACTCAAAACCACCTATTACCTGCGTTCGCAGGCCGCAACGCAGGTGGAAAAATCAAGCGTGGACATCAATGCCCACGGCATTCAGCCGCGATGGATGAAGCATGCGTCGGCATCGGCCGAAGTTGTCATTGACCGTTCGGCTGAAGCGCCGGCATCGTGCGGGCTGAACAACCCGTCGTGCGAAGCGTGTCAGTAAATCCACGATTCTGTTTTTCATCAGGAGTATGAACCATGTCATGTTGCAACAATGCCCCGGCGAATGCCTTTGATCTGTCACGCCGCCCGGATGCGGCGGACAAACGGCTGCTGAATTGCGCCGCGGTGGATGTGAATCAGGTCTGGCCCCTGAAATATGAGTGGGCATGGGAACATTATATTAACGGATGTGCGAACAACTGGATGCCCACCGAAGTGGGCATGCAGTCCGATATTGACCTGTGGAAATCCGATCGACTGACCGAAGCGGAGCGCCGGGTTATTTTGCGAAACCTCGGCTTTTTCAGTACCGGTGAAAGCCTGGTGGGAAACAATATCGTTCTGGCCATTTTCCGGCACATCACCAATGCCGAAGCGCGGCAGTATCTGTTGCGGCAGGCCTTTGAGGAAGCCGTGCATACCCATACATTCCACTACATTTGTGAATCGCTGGGTCTAGACGGCCGCGCGGTATTCAACATGTACCACGAAGTGGCAGCAATCGCCGGTAAGGATGAATTTGTCATGTCCCTGACACGGGACATTCTCCAGCCCGATTTTTCCACCGCGGATGATGCGGGAATCCGAAGATTCATCCGTAATCTGGTCGGGTTTTACATTATTATGGAGGGGATATTTTTCTACAGCGGGTTTGTGATGATCCTCTCGTTTCACCGGCAGAACCGGATGACGGGCATAGGACAGCAGTTCCAGTACATTCTGCGGGATGAAACGATTCATCTGAATTTTGGCATAGACCTGATTAACACCATTCGGCAGGAAAATCCGACCGCCTGGGACGCTGAACTGCAGGAAGAAATCGGCCAGATGGTGGCCCGTGCAGTGGAATTTGAAATCCGTTATGCCCAGGACTGCCTGCCCGGCGGTGTGCTTGGCCTGAACGCGGGGCTGTTCAAGGAATACGTCCAGTATGTGGCCGACCGGCGGCTGGAACGCATTGGTCTGGGCCGCCGTTATGGCAGCCACAATCCGTTCACCTGGATGAGTGAAACAATGGACCTGGCCAAAGAGAAGAACTTTTTCGAGACGCGGGTAACGGAATATCAGAACGCCGGCACACTAAGCTGGTAACCGCGGAACAGGCACAACACGTAATCCGGTTTCGACCCGGTTTTCACTGGAGATATCACGATGGTATTGGCGACCAACCTTGGTTTTCCACGTATTGGCGGACAGCGCGAATTCAAAAAACATTTGGAGGCGTTCTGGTCCGGCCAGATCAATGACAGCCGGATGCTGGAGGAAATGGCAAAAATCCGCCGCGGCCACTGGCTGCTACAACTGCAGGCCGGCATTGACCATATTCCTTCAGGCGATTTTTCACTCTACGACCATATGCTGGATACCGCCGTCATGGCCGGGGCAATTCCTGCACGATTTGCCGCACCGTCCGGTGCCGTTGACCTGAAGACATATTTTGCCATGGCCCGCGGCGGCCCGGACACCCCGGCGCTGGAAATGACCAAATGGTTTGATACGAATTATCATTATCTTGTGCCGGAACTTCAGGAAGGCCAGAATTTTGTTGTACGGTCAGACAAGCCAATCCGGGAATTTCTGGAGGCGCGGAAACTGGGCATTCTGACCCGACCGGTTCTGCTGGGACCGGTGTCCTTCCTGCTCCTGTCCAAGGCGGCCAATTCCACATTTCATCCGCTTGGTTTGCTTGAACACCTGCTGCCGGTGTACGGACAGGTGCTCACAAAATTGCAGGATGCCGGGGCGCAATGGATTCAGATGGATGAACCGTGCCTGGCCGTGGAAAGCAGCGCGGCCGCACGCAGCGCGTTCCAGCGTGCCTATCAAGGATTGTGCCTTGCCGCACCGGGCCTAAAGCTGATGCTGACCAGCTATTTCGGCCCGTTGGCCGACAACCTGGATTGCGCTGTGAATCTGCCGGTCGCCGGGCTGCATCTGGATATGACCCGTGCGGCACATGAGCTTCCCGAACTGATAAGCAAAATCGGACCAGCAAAGGTTTTGTCTCTTGGACTGATTGACGGCCGGAATATTTGGCGGGCGGATATAGAGGCAAAAGTTGAACCGCTGACCATGGCTGTGCGGGCGTTGGGGACGCAAAGGGTGATGGTGGGACCTTCCTGTTCACTGCTGCATGTTCCCGTGGATCTGAATACCGAGCCGCGGGCCCCCGATCAGCCCTTCACCTGGATGGCATTTGCCCACCAGAAGCTTCATGAAATTGTCGCGCTGAAAAACGCGGTGGATCACCCGGCTGCCGCGACTGAGTCATTGCAGACCGCCCGTGCGGTGCTGGCCGCCCGGAACACGGCCGGCGGTGTGGTAAATCCGGCGGTGCGGCAGCGCTCCGCAGCGGTCACCAAAGTCATGACCGCACGCCGCAGCCGCTTTGCCAACCGGAAGGTTGCACAGCAGGCTAATCTGCGTCTCCCCCAGTGGCCCACAACCACCATCGGGTCCTTTCCTCAGACGCAGGACGTGCGCCGCGCCCGCATGGCTTGGCGGGCCGGAACCATGTCTCTGGAAGAGTACACCGCATTTCATCGGAAGCAGATTCAGGAGGCGGTGGAAATTCAGGAAGCCATAGGTCTGGATGTGCTGGTACACGGCGAAAGCGAACGCACAGATATGGTGGAATTTTTTGGCGAACAGTTGACCGGCTTCCTGACGACAGCCAACGGCTGGGTACAAAGTTACGGGTCCCGCTGCGTCAAACCGCCGGTGATATTTGGCGACGTTCAGCGTCCGGCGGCCATGACGGTGGATATTTCCGCCTATGCCCAGTCGCTGACAACCCGGCCGATGAAAGGCATGTTGACCGGCCCGGTAACAATTATGCAATGGTCATTTGTCCGCGATGACCTGCCGCGACGCGATGTATGTCGGCAAATTGCGCTGGCCATACGCGATGAAGTGATGGACCTGGAAAAAGCTGGCATCCGGATTATTCAGGTGGACGAACCGGCGCTGCGCGAAGGTCTGCCACTGGCAACCGATCAGCGCCAGGGTTATTTGAATTGGGCGACCGAATGTTTCCGCCTCGCGGTCAGCGGCGTGGAGGATTGCACACAGATTCACACCCACATGTGCTACTGCGATTTTAATGACATTATGCCCGCCATCGCGGAGCTTGACGCGGATGTGATTTCCATTGAAGCGGCGCGCAGTGGCATGGAACTGCTGGCGGCGTTTCGGGAATTCCGCTATCCGAATGACGTCGGGCCGGGCGTCTATGACATTCACAGTCCGGAAATTCCAACCGTTGAGGCCATGGCCAGTCTTCTGCAAATGGCCGCGCGGGTGGTGC
Source organism: Planctomycetota bacterium (assembly GCA_021852225.1). Next base: position 2,015 of record JAJZOA010000268.1, on the reverse strand, counting down.
CGGCGGATCAGCTTTGGGTGAACCCGGATTGCGGCCTGAAAACGCGCCGGTGGGACCAGGTGAAGCCCGCGCTGATAAATATGGTGGCGGCCGCGGCGGAAATCCGTAAACAAACCAAATCCGACACCATAAGGAGTAAGATATGGGCCACGTGATAAATTCCGGACAACAGACCCCTTTGAACAAGCGCGTCACCAACCGCGACGGCACACAGTCGCCGTTTGACGCCGGGCGAATCTTTTCCGCCATTCTGCGGGCGGGGCGCGCCACTGGTGAGTTTGGAGACGAGGCGGCAACGCTTCTGACGCAACAGGTTATTGCCAATGTGGAACAACGGATACCCGGCAATTGTCCGGATATAGAGGATATTCAGAGCGAGGTGGAAAGCTGTTTGCTCGCGGCCGGTTATCTGAAGACGGCTCGGGCATACATAGCCTATCGGGAACAGCATCAGCGACTTCGTCAGGACCGGGAAGTAACGATCAACGCCACGGCTTCGGTCAACGAGTATCTTGGTCGACAGGATTGGCGCGTGCAGGCCAACGCAAACCAGGGTTATTCGCTGGGAGGCCTGATACTCAATGTGGCGGGCAAGGTGATTGCGAATTACTGGCTGGGTCATGTTTATCCAGAGGAAATCGGACAGGCCCATCGCGAGGCGGACATACATATTCACGACTTGGACATGCTGGCCGGGTATTGCGCAGGGTGGTCGCTTAGAACGCTGCTTACGGAGGGTTTTAACGGTGTTTCCGGCAAAGTGGAGGCGTCGCCGCCCCGGCACCTTTCCAGTGCTGTTGGACAAATGGTTAACTTCCTGGGCACGCTGCAAAACGAGTGGGCCGGTGCGCAGGCATTCAGCTCTTTTGACACCTATCTGGCACCTTTCGTCCGCAAGGACCGCCTGTCCTACGAAGAGGTCCGACAAAATATCCAGGAATTCATCTATAACTTGAATGTTCCCTCCCGATGGGGCAGCCAGACGCCCTTCACAAACATTACCTTCGACTGGGGCTGCCCCGAGGATTTACGCACACAGTCGCCGGTTATCGGCGGTGAGGAGATGCCTTTTCATTACGGCGACCTAAATGCTGAGATGGCGTTAATCAATCGTGCCTACATTGAAGTAATGACCGCAGGCGATGCCAGGGGACGTGTCTTTACCTTCCCCATTCCCACCTACAACATGACCAAGGATTTCCCCTGGGACGATGAGAATGCAAATCTGCTTTTTGGCATGACCGCCAAATATGGATTGCCCTATTTTCAGAATTTTATCAATTCCGAACTTGAACCCCGTATGATTCGATCCATGTGCTGTCGCCTGCAACTTGATCTGCGCGAACTGCTGAAACGTGGCAACGGGCTTTTCGGAAGCGCGGAACAAACCGGTTCCGTGGGAGTGGTGACCGTGAACTGCGCTCGGTTGGGTTATGTCCATAAGGGAAAGGAGGAGCAGTTGTTCCGTGAACTTGACCGTCTCCTTGAACTGGCGAAAAACAGCCTTGAAATTAAACGCAAAGTGATTCAACGCCACATGGATGATGGACTTTTCCCATATTCCAAGCGTTATTTGGGCAGCCTCCGGAATCATTTCTCCACCATCGGCGTCAACGGCATCAACGAAATGATACGAAATTTTACCGACGACACCCACAACATCACCACCCAATGGGGCCACCAGTTCGCTTGCCGTCTGCTGGATCACGTCCGCCGGCGCATACTTGAGTTTCAAGACCAGACGGGACGGATGTACAACCTTGAGGCCACCCCCGCTGAAGGAACAACTTATCGCTTCGCCAAAGAGGACAAGAAAAGATTCCCCGACATTCTCCAGGCCGGCGTGCTGGATAAACCATACTATACAAATTCCTCGCAGCTTCCCGCGGGGTTCACGGATGACCCCTTCGAGGCTCTGGAACGGCAGGAGGAACTGCAGGCCAAATATACGGGTGGAACGGTTCTCCATCTCTACATTGGAGAACGCGTCTCCAGCGCCCAGGCCTGCAAGCGTA
>JAJZOA010000366.1 GCA_021852225.1 Planctomycetota bacterium | reverse complement strand
TTCTCCAGAATATAACCTGGCGTCTGGCGGCCGGTGCCAGCGGGGCCATCGTCGGGCCGAATGGTTCAGGTAAATCAACGCTTATGCGCATGCTTGCCGGCTACGTCTGGCCCACCAGTGGTACGGTGCGGGTTCTAGGGCATACGCTGGGGGAATTTCCAGTTTTGGCTTTGCGGCGGAATCTGGCCATTGTAGAGGCTTTAAGCCTTTATCCGATGGACGACGACCTGACGGCGAGGCAGGCCGTTTGCACCGGCTTTTTCGGAACCCTTACGCTTGCCTACGACCATCCGCAGCCGGAACATTGGGATCGTTGCGATGAACTGCTGGCCCAATTTCATGTTTTTCCGCGACGGAATCAGCGGTTTATGACACTTTCCACAGGTGAACGGATGCGTTGTCTGCTGGCGCGGGCCTTGGTGCATCGGCCAGCGCTGCTTCTTCTGGATGAACCCACCAACGGACTGGACCTGCCTACGCGGGAAAATCTGTTGCGCCTGCTGGCGGATTTACGCACGCGACAGAACCCGCCCGCCATTGTCATGGTCAGTCATTTTTTGGAAGAAATTCTGCCGGACACCGCGAGTGCCTTGCTGCTGAATGCGGGAGGTAACACAATTGCCAGTGGCCATCCGGAAGATGTATTTACCCCAACACAACTTTCCGCTGCGTTTGCATGGCCCATTGATATCCGCCGCCACAACGGACGCTTTTTCGCCCATGGGGCGACCGCCGACTGGCCGGAAGAGAATCCACGCATATAATGCCTCGCGATAAGAATTTTGGAGATATTGCCTTGTCAGACATTCAAAAAGTTGCCATCATCGGCTCCGGACCAGCCGGCTGGACCGCAGCCATTTATGCGGCCCGCGCCAATCTTAGCCCCATTGTCCTTGCGGGCGATGGTTTGAGCCGGGAACGCATGCCGGGCGGCCAGCTTATGTTCACCACGGAAGTTGAAAACTATCCCGGCTTCGAACATGGCATAGATGGCCAGAAAATGATGGGTGTCATGCGCCAGCAGGCAGAACGCTTCGGCACCCTGGTAAAAAGTTCATTTGTGTCCAAAATCGATTTAAGCGCCCGGCCATTTAAAATCTGGCATTCCGATGAACTAAACGGCGATGGTGAGGAACTGTTGCGTTCCCACAGCGTGATTATTTCCACCGGTGCCGCCGCCAATTACCTGGGCTTGGAAAGTGAACGCAAGTTTGAAAACAATGGCGTTTCCGCCTGCGCAGTATGCGATGGTGCCTTGCCGAGATTTCGTGATAAGCCCGTGGTGGTGGTAGGGGGGGGCGATTCCGCTGTTGAGGAAGCCACTTACCTGACAAAGTTTTCCACGCTTGTCTACATGGTGCATCGACGGGACGCATTTCGCGCCAGCAAAATTATGGCCCAGCGGGCACTGGGCAATCCCAAAATCAAGCCGGTCTGGAATTCAGCCGTTGAAGAAGTTCTGGGAACCGACGAAAAGGGCGTTACCGGCGTGCGGGTGAAAAATCTCCAGAGCGGCCAGACCACCATTCTTGATTGCAGCGGAATGTTCGCCGCCATTGGCCATACACCCAACACTGCCTTTCTGGCGGGCCAACTGGAATTGAATGAGAAAAAATATGTTGTCCTTAAAGACCCGTTCCGATCTCTGACCAGTGTGGAGGGGGTTTTTGCCGCCGGAGATTGCGCGGATTCGGTTTATCGCCAGGCAATAACAGCCGCCGGTATGGGGTGTAAGGCCGCCATAGATGCCGAGCGTTGGCTCGCCGAAAAGGGCATCCATTAAGGTTCGCCGAGCAAGCTTGTGGTCGAATGTGTCGTCTCCCAAGGCGCAAGACGGCGGTCGCTATCTAAGGCCGGTTCAGGATTGGCCATCTTGCAAATAATCGCAAACCGGAAAAATTGGTATTTTTATTTAAATTCCAAGGCTTCGGGGGCCGATAATGGGTTCAGGCGGTAGGTTGGTGCGTTTCCATGGATAGTCCATTCTTCGCACCAGCCGATTGTGCTACATTTTCCTAAGGAGCGTTAATCATGGAAGAATATCAGCAACTCAAACAGATTGTCGACCAAGTTGCCGAAGATGTCGCCAAGGCCAGTGGCGGAAACAAGCAGGCCGGCACGCGGGTGCGCAAAGCCATGCAGGACATTCGCAAAATGGCCCAGAATATCCGCGTAAAAATTCTGGACCTGCGCAATCAGAATCCCTGAATGTATGTCCCCGGCGGTTTTCGCGCCGGTCGCGGCGCGGCCCGCCGGCATGTTGTTTGATCCGCATCGGACCATCTTGTCCGTAACGCGATTGTTCTGTTTGATTTGCTGCGTCCGACGGAGTGTGCGCATGACAGCGCAGGCTCCATTAAGGCCATTCCATGGCAATCGGGCCTGGCGCGGTTGCCTGCGACGATGCTCTTAAAAAAGGCGTTGCACTTTTGCGTCGGAAAATTCCATTATGACGCTTGCCGCTCGGCTTGGCCTGCCTTATAACTTTTCAGGCGCGTCAGAATTTCCCCATTGATGGGTTTGGGTTCCATTTTGGGCCTGACGCCTGCAGTTTTGCGGCGCGTCGCCTGATGCTTTTGTGGCAGGCTGCCTGTCGCATGGATATGCCGTTTTAATTTTAAACCCGGACAGGACTTCCCGATGGCCGCAGCTTTCCTTTATGACCTCGCCGCGCTTGACCTGAATCGCATTGTCACACCAATAGAAGACATTCGCAAAATTAATCCCCACCGGTTTGAAATGGAGCAGTTATCTGGCATTATCCATGTCGATCTGCCCAACGCGACCGTGGTGGGAGTGAAATACGTTGCCGTGGACGAGTTCTGGGTTCGCGGACATATTCCCGGGCGTCCGCTTATGCCGGGCGTGATTATTCTCGAGGCGGCAGCCCAACTCTGTTCCTATATGACCCACGTTCTGTTTCCGGATATGGGATTTCTCGGTTTCGTCAAGGCGGACAATACCCGGTTTCGCGGTTCTATCGTTCCGCCCGCTACGCTCTACCTGATTGCCAAAATGGTAACCATGTCGCGGCGACGCGTCATCGCCCAATGCCAGGGGATATGCAATAACACACTGGTTTTTGAGTCCGAAATTACCGGTATGCCGGTGTGAATCTGTCGCCATCATGCGGACAGGTGACAGGATGGGGAATCACCCATGACGCACATGCCTTCATCGGATTCCTGTCCCGCAGCTCTGCAAAACAGCGGGTTCCGGAACCTTCTGTATTCGCAGTTAAACGACGGCATGTCCATTCCCGCGAAGCCCGGCGTTTACGTGTTTTCCTCGATCGATTCGGCGACGGTTCTTCTGGCGGCCACCGCAGATCTGCGGGCGGCTGTTTTGCGCAGGCTGCGACCGGCGGCCAAATTGATGCATCCAACGCCGACGGCCCCGGCCCCGCTTGTGGACGGTCCGCCACCCGGTGATGATGCTCCCGCCGCTTCGACTGGTGGGCCGCATGTGGATTATGCCGCGCTTACCCATTCCATCAGCTATTGCTGTGTGGGTAGTGGATTCTGGGGCAACTGGGTCTACAGCCTGGCGGCGCGGTCGCTGTTTCCTCAATCATTTAATAAAATGCTTGGCTGGAAACCGGCGTGGTACATCAGCATTCATCCACAGGCCGAAGCCCCATTTTTTCATATCGGCACAAAAATTCCTCCGGAGCCGGCGGTTACGTTTGGTCCGATCGGCGGACGCGCTAACGCGCAAAGGCTTGTCCATGAACTATCCGATATTTTTGACCTGTGCAGATACGAAGATATTCTGCGCCAATCCCCGCGCGGCCGTGCCTGTGCCTACAAAGACATGGGCCAGTGCCCCGCGCCATGCGATGGTACCGTGCCCATGCCCCAATACTTGGCTTCCGTGCATGCGGCAATCAATTTCCTTGTGCAATGGAATGCGGACCTGCATCAGGAACCACACTCCACCGCGCGGCGAACTTTGGAAGGCCAGATGCGCAGCGCCGCAGCGCAATTGGAATATCGTCAGGCGGGCAAATTTCGCGATAAACTAAAAAAACTCGATGACCTTTCCCTTGCCGGGTTGAACCATCTTGCGCCCATCGCCCAATGGGGGTATCTGATGTTGCAGCCGGGAAAAACAAGCCGTTGGATAGAACCGTTTGTCATGACTGGTCGCGGCATCTGGCGGTTGGCACAGGTTCGCGCAGCTGAATACCTGGCCGATGGTGCTTTCATCTGTCATCAGTGGCTGCGGGCCGCAGCCGACTGCTTTTCCGCCAACGCTTGCGGCCAGCAGACCGCCATCGACGCCATGAATGCCGTTGTTCAGCCCAAACCGAAAGCCCAAGCCGTTGCCGAGAACACGGCCGCGGAATTTTCACCCGTTCCGAATCCGGAAGATATTGTTTCCCTGGTCTGTTACCATTTGTTCCGGACGCGGGATCCGGGGTTATATATACCGCGACAAAAATTGACCGACGTTAATGATCTCGATGCGCAAATTCGCCACTGGCTGGAAAGAGAAAAATCATCCGGCCATCGGGCTGGCGGTGTTCTGGAACAGAGCAGCCGTACGGATTCCGAACTCGCCGAACCGAAAATGGACCCACCTTCCACCCCAAGGCCAGAATGAGTAAAAAAGGCGGCCGATTTTTCGCAACCAGCGCTTTTGGCCCCGGCCTGTGGGGACCGATTACAAGTTCCAATCTATGCGTCTCCCGCGTGACATAAATCTTTGCGAATCCGTCTTGCCTCCTGAACTGCAAATCCCCGCCATTGTGAGATGCAATGCAGCTATCGATTTAAACCGCAATGGACCATAATAAAGCGAAGGCTTTTAAAAGGGGGGCCATCTTTTATCTCAAACCGGATTGCGGAAGCTGAATCAAACCATAAAAGTCTGTCCACCGCTGTATTTCCCAACCGGCGATTCCCTTGCCGCCACTGGTTGTCTCGTCATGGCGTGCGCGAACCTCTGCGCTGATACGAAAAACATTTGCGATTATCATGGTGGCTGGCTTAAGCGGTTATCGCGTTAAATATAGTCGGAGTTTGGGATACGGGATTCTGTCCTGGCCCACGCCGCCACCTGATTATTTTTGGAGAAGCTCGGGCCATGGATACCAAATCCCAAACCAGTCGGCCGCCGGAAGCGGATGTTGCGACAAAACTAGTCCGCTCCCGTAGTCGCAAAGGAACATCGCGCCGCGGATTTCTGGCCCTCGCTGCAACCGCCGCCGTCTGTTCCGGCTGCGCCGCCACCGAAACGCCCGCGGCATCCACCGGTGGCGAAGCCCGGAACTACCAGTGGCGCAATGTTGCGATTCGTGGAGGTGGCTTTGTAACTGGAATTATTCCGCATCCTCGTCGGCCCGGACTGGTTTATGCGCGCACCGATGTAGGCGGGGCCTATCGGCGGAACTCTTATGATGCCGCGTGGACGCCGATCACCGACTGGATCGGTCGCAAGGATTCCAATCTTTCCGGTATCGACAGCCTTGCTGTGGACCCCACGGACGCGCGTCGCGTTTATTTGGCCGCGGGAATGTATACCCAGTGGTGGGCTCCCAACGGAGCTATCCTGTGCTCCGAAGATATGGGTACAACCTGGCGGCGCTCGCCATTGCCCATAAAGCTTGGCGGCAATGAACCGGGACGTTTTAATGGCGAACGCTTAATGGTGGACCCGAATTTTCCGGCTCGCCTGCTTTTCGGTTCGCGGTCGGACGGCCTCTGGCTTACGGACAACCATGGCCGCGCATGGCGGCGGATAAAATCCTTTCCCACCGCCGGTGACGGCACGGGCATTGGCCTGGTATGCGTGGTGTTTGACGCCCAGGGCGGCACGCCAGGCACACCCACGCCCACGGTGTATGTAGCCGTTTCCACTCATAAGGAAAGTCTTTTTGTCAGTCACAATGCCGGACGCACCTGGGCCCCGGTGGACGGGCAGCCGACGGGTCTGAGGCCCAACCATGCGGTCCTTGCAAAAGATGGCAATATGTATATAAGCTATGGTCTTGAACCGGGTCCCAATTCCATGACCGATGGCGCAGTCTGGTGTTTGGACACACGCCAGGGAACCTGGAAAAATATTACCCCGGTCCGGCCATCCGGCCATGATTCCTTCGGCTATGGAACCATGACCCTGGACGCACATCATCCGCGCACCATCATGACCAGTTCTTTCTGCCGATGGGCGCGGGGCGATTCCCTGTTTCGCAGTACCGATGGCGGCGCAAACTGGACCTCCATCAGCCCCGGCCATGACGGCCTCTGGACCGATGGCGGTGCCCCTTGGATTAAATGGCACAGAAATACCGTCGGGGCCACCAACTGGATCGGCAGCCTCCAGATTGACCCGCATCAGCCTGGAACGGCGATGTATACCACCGGCTGCGGATTGTTTACCACCCATAATCTGCGGGCTGCGGACCGCGGCGGCGTTGCCGATTGGAGCTTTGACTGCCGCGGTTTGGAGGAAACCGTTGTCAACAAGCTTCTCAGTCCGCCTCAGGGGCCACATCTTCTGAGCACGGTTTATGATATCGACGGATTTCGCCATGACGACCTGCGCCA
>JAJZOA010000099.1 GCA_021852225.1 Planctomycetota bacterium | reverse complement strand
ACGCTCGAAAGCCGGGCAAGGCCGATACGGTGGAAAAGTTCCATCCGTCTATTCTCTGAAACCGGCGGATCTGGGCAATATAAAGGAATCATGCAACAGCGACGGCTCGGGCAGTATTTATTTCAACTTACCCGATGCGGACGCGGACAGTGGTCCGATTTACAATCTTTCCGGCCAGCAGGTGGTGCCATCCGGCGCATCCGGACGGCCGTTTCAGACCGATTTTCTGGATATTCCGGCGGTTCACGAGGTGTTCAATCTGCTCCAGAAGCTGGCACGGACCGAGTCAGCCACAGTTGCAAACAACCAGCAGCCTGATGGTGATTCGAGCGCTCCGCACACCTGAAGGTATGACCTGCCGGAAGGGTGCTGTGGTGACAGTTCGGAACAACCCAATTAAAACTCCCATGGGTATGGATGACACATATCAAGGGCGCACATTGCCCGGAACAACGAGCTATTTTCGCCGCCCGCGCAGCCTGTGCCGTCTGCGATTAAAACTCGCCGGTGCCCAATCTTGCTAAAAAGGTGTCCAACTTGAGCCGGGATTTCCGCTGACGTAAAATAGGGAGTAAAATAGTAAATGGCGGCCGGGGGAATCTGAATGTAGCTAAGGATTCGCATGATGCGTTCGTGTTTTGACCGTTTAAGTTACTTCTTAAGGTGCTTCCTGCCATGTCTGGCCGCGTCGACGGTGCTATTGCTGACCGGCTGTCAGGCAGTGCATCCGGTGGCGCAGCAAAAGCGACCAATTGCGGCGACGCGTCTGGTCATTCATGCGGGGTCTCCGCTGTCCGGCGCTGTGGCGTTTATGCCGGGTCGGCCCCCCGCCGGCGGCTCCGCGTTGGCCCTGGTGGTACGGGTGAATTTCTTTATCCTTCCGCGTATGCCTGACCGGCTTTTAGCGCCGTTAAGCAGCCGAGCCTCGCTGGTCCTGACCCGTCGCGGGCGGCGGGCGACACTTGCCTTCGGCCGCCTGACGCGCGGCGCACGGTTCGCGCGGGTTTCAGGCACGGGATCATTTGCGCGGCAGTTAGCGGATGCGTGCGGCCCCGTAGAAGGGTTTTCACCAATGCGGGCCGCGGTATTTCCCGGGGGCTGGGTCAGCTTTCAACTGCGTGACGGATATCGGTTCGCCGCGCGTGCCGGTGGCCAAAAACATCGCCCATCCGTTCGCATCGAAGCCTGGCTGCCGCGAAAGGGCGGCTTAAAATCGCTTCGGCTGGCCCTGGGTGCGGCCCGGTTTTCGTCCGGACCAATTCGCGGGACACTGACCTTTAATCGCGAAACTCAAATCATTTCCGCAACCGGCAACCAGCGCGGGAATGTGGCATTTTTAGTTCCATTCCGATTTGTTTCCGGCAGCGGACAGGCGGTGGCCGCGGTACTGCATATCCGTCCAGCCGGCCTGAAAGATCAGTCGCTGGTAAAGACCTGCATGGCCGCGGCCGCCGCGCCGCTGCCTGCATTAACCAATCCACTGAATCACCTGAACCGCCCGGACCTGATTGAGGCGCTGACCCGCGTGCGACAGGCAGACGTTCGCCGCGCGGCACTTATTTATCTGGCGGGTCAGACCGGCGCCGGGCTGTGTGATGATGCCGCGCTTACCCTGAAACCGCCGGGGCTTAAAATTCTGGCCGACCGGGTGTTCTCTTCACTGCACAAGATCGCCCCGGGATTGACCGTAGCCCGCTTCGGCTGGTGGATGGACCGCGCCGCATATCAGTTGCTTTATACCATGCAGAAAAAGGCCCCGCTGCCCGCTGCCCTGCAAACGGTTCTAGCGCTGCATATTGGCGAGGCGGCCTATCACCCATCCTCTCTGGACCAGATCGCCGGCGCCCTGGGTTCGCGAAAAATTTTTACGCGGCAGGTCATAGCGGAAAATTATATCTATCTTCAGGATACTTCCCCGAACGCCCGCATTGGCGCGTTTGACTGGTTGAAACGGCACGGATTCGCCCCGCCCGGCTACCATCCGCTGGATTCCGTCGAGGCCCGCAACGCCGCGCTGGACAACGCCGCCAACGACGCGGCCTTTCTTAAAAGGATTCAGCCATGACCAATACCAATAAGCCGTCCGCAAGTTCCGGCGCTAAGGCCGCGCCTTCGGGCAAATGGAAAAGACGCAGCATTCGCATTCTGGCGGTGGTGGGCGCGGCGGTCATTCTTCTGCGACTGTCGCTGCTGGTTCTTCTGCCGGCGGTGCTGCAACATGCCTTGGGTTATTATGGGCTCAAAGCAAGCTGGCAGCGGCTAAGCCTAAGCGTGCTGGGCGGGGATTTAAGCATCTGGGATATAAAAGTAAGTCCGCTGGCTGGCGGGCCGGCCGTCATAAAAAGTGAATATTGCCACGGCAATGTTTCTGTTTTGCAACTGTTCATAGGCCGGCTGTATCTTCGGCGGATAGAAGCTGATGGCGCTAACATCTATATAACGCGTGACTCGTCCGGCAACGGACCGCTGCTGCACGCTTTACTGGCAAAGCCACCAGCGCAAAGCGGCACAACCGTGGCGGGCAAATGGTCCCTTTCATCACCGTTGCGCATTCGCGCATTCCGGCTGGAAGATGTGAAGCTGCACCTCATTGATAAGAGCGTTCGGCCCACGGTGCGCACACACCTGGCCATGAACATTCGCGTGTCGGAACTGGGCTTAAAAGGTAAACCGACCCGCTTCGGACTCTCATTCTGGTCGGGTACCATGCTTGACACTCTGCGCGTGGGAGGAACTTTTACCAATACCGCGTCGACGCTTTCGGCGCACGCCCATATTTTTATGATTGGCCTGCATTTAAAGCCTGTCGCCGGTTATCTGCGCCCGCTTGGGCTGGTTCCAACCGCGGGCAACCTTTCACTTCATGCCGCAGCCCAGTGCCAGCTTCGCGTACTGTCGGGACCGCACCCAGCCCTTGCGGCTTCATGCAGTGTCACGGACCTTCTTTTATCCGCGGACGGGCAGCCTGCGCTGGGTGTTGGGAAGTTGGCTCTTGCCGCGGAATTGAAGGGTAAACTGCTGAATTTAAGCGATATTGCATTGGACGGATGCCATTTTTACGCCCGGCGAACCCGCGCGGGCACGTTCCAGTTTGCAGGATTGAATTTAACCCGCGCCACGCCCGCACCGCCAGGCCCACGCACCGCGGTGGCCGTGAAAGTCGCGGCCAAGGCTGTGGCAGCCAATCCCGTGCTTCGAGCCGCGGCCCATGTGGTTGCGAAATCAAAAGAGACCTCCGGTCATTATGCCATCGGCATTCAGGCGGTGCATCTGCGCGACCTGCAATTGACCTGGCTGGATCGCGCCGTGGTCCCCGCCAACACGATCACACTGAATTTAAATTCACTTGTCGCAACCAATTCCGGCGGTCTACCGGGGCAACCATCTTTTCACCTGAAACTGCAGGGAAATGGCAGCATACCAGGCGTGGCGCAAACTTTTACGCTTTCCGGTTCATCCCTTCCATTTGCCCATCCGGCGGTATTAAACACCCATTTTACGGCCGCGGGCATTACCGCCAACGCGCTTAAGCCGTATCTCAAAGCGGCCGGCCTTACCAGCGAACTAGCCAATGGGTCGCTGCATTTCGCGGCTGCGGCGAATGTGGGGCGGTCGGCGGACGGCACACTTTCTGCGGGATTTTCCCTGCATCACCTGGTATTCGCCGATCAGGGAAAAACCCTCCTGAATTTTCCGGGCATTGAACTTTCCTCCCTGCGGGTCAACCCCTTGACCGGCCGGTTTGAGGTTGGCAACGTGCTGGTGGATGGCCCTGTTTTTTCCATTACAAGGGAGAAATCAGGCGATCTGTCTCTGCTGGGCATGCGTCTGCGGGGACGCCCCATACCGCCGACACGACCGCGCAATACCGCCGCCAAGCCGTCCGGGCCGGCGGAACCGACGGTGCTTCCACGCATACAGGTGGACTCATTTTTATGGCACCATATCCGAATACATTTTCAAGATGATGCTCCCGGAATAGCTCGGAGCTTTTCCATCGCCCACGGCGGACTTTCGGTGAAGAATTTCCTGCTGGACATGGGGCGTGTGTCGGCACATCCAAAAACCGGAATTTTTCACGCCTGGATTGCCGCGCCGGGACTGCTGCAAAGTGCGGACCTGACCGGCAAACTGCTGCCCCGGAAGAACAGCCTCGGCTTTGGACTTTCCGCAACCGCCAGCCAAATGAATTTAACTCCGCTGGCCCCCTATCTTGTGCCACAAGGCATTTTACCATTGATGATGGATGGAAACCTGTCTGCCGGAATTAAGGGCAAACTGGAAAAGACCGCTTCCGGCTATAACGGGGAATTTCAAGCTGCAAATGTTCTACTGAAAAATGGAACCGATACGCTGGCCTCACTGGCGGCTCTGAATATTTCCGGCGTACGTGTTTCACCGCACGGACTGGCTATTGCAGACTGCAGTGCAACCAAGCCCTGGATTCATATCGGTCGTACAAAGCAGGGTCAGTTGGAGGCACTGGGTCTGCGGTTTGTACCCGCAAGCTCTGTCGCAAATAATCCGCCGGTACAGCCGGCGCCTGTTCCGCCGCTGGCGGGCGCGGCCCGTTTTTTTCTTCTGCAAAAATTTTCGCTCAACAAAGGCGGGTTTCTGTGGACGGATGCCGATGTTTGCCGACCGGTAACGCTTCACATTTCCGCCACAGCGGCCGCCAGCCACATCGTGCTGGGCCGTACCACCGGTCGGCATTGGAGTCATTTTTCGATGCAGGCAACGATTCCTGGCGTGCTGGGAAACATGTCTGTCACGTCGCGTTTTGCTGCGCTAACCCGCAGCGGCAAAACGCGCGCCGCCCTGACAGTTGCCATGCAGCACATTTCCGCCGCGCCCCTGGAACCTTACGTGCCGCGCAACATGTATTCCACGCTGCGCAACGGGTCGCTGCAAATGACGGCCAGTCTTTTAATGCAACCCAATCCCAAGGGTGGCATGGGCGGCCAGTTGGTGCTCAAATCACTTGATTTGTCGAATGCCATCCCTGATCCGGTTCCGCATGGCCCGGCGGGAATAGTCGTGCGGCACCTGCTGCAAATCAGCGGGGCAACGCTGAGCATGGCGAGGTTTGACCCTGCCGCGCATCGCTTTGCCATTAACCTGGCGGCAGTAACGGTTCGTTCTCTGCGGATATCGCGGCGGAACAATGGGGACTGGTCTCTGCTGGGCTTGGGCGTGGCGGGTCATTCATTACGCCCGGCGGGTCCGGTGCGGGTAAAACCCGCCATGACCGGGGCGTTCAGACTGCCCACGGTTCCTGTGTTGCCGCTGATTACGCTGCAAAAGTTGCGTCTGCGTGCGGATTCAATTCGCCTTGTGAATTTTCCGACTGCGGGGCCGGGCCGGCGAATATCGGCGAACCGCAATCTTCCGACCGGGCCCGCACTTCATCTGACCAATGTGCTGCTGGCCAATACGCAGCCACTGCGCTGCCTGGGTAAAACGCCAGCATCAAATCCGGCGATCTCTCTGCGGCTGACCGGCCGTGCGGCGGGCCTGATCCATCAATTTGTAATCGGCTTTCACCTGCATCCCTTTGCCAACCTGCCCCGCCTGCAGACCACATTGCATATTGCCGGACTAAAGGGTTCTGGCATCAGCCGCTTTGTGCCGGCGTTTGGCGACGTGTTCAATCCGGCGGCCCTGACGGACGGCCAGTTGACCGCCGAGGCGTTCATCCAGATGCAAATGGACCGCACCTCACCGGTTTCGTTTAATTTTAACCAACCGTTCTCTGTGGATGCGAAACTCCAGAACGTGGCATTCCGCCGACGTGCCGGGGGTAAAATATGGGCAGGAGTCAAGCTGATTCAGGCGGACAAAATCTCTATTTCGAAACCGGGCCATTTTGTGACTATTCCGCTGGTCAACATTCTTACCCCACAGGCATTTGTTTTGCGAGAGGGAAAACGGATCACGATTCTCGGCCTGCCCTTGGCCCAGACCGGCCCTGTTGCCGCCGCACCGACGCCCGGTCTGACCAAAGCAGATCGCGTCGCTGTGACTGCGGCACATTCCGCGCCACCTGCGCATTTGGTTTCCACCCGGCCGGAAGCGACCCTTGTATCGAACCAGCCTGGTTCCGCCCCGCCGCATCTGACTGTCGGGCGAGTGGTGGTCAGCGGTTGCGATATTACATATGTTGATAAACTACTGCACATTCACGTTCCGCTGACCGGCCTGGAAATGGAGGTCCGAAACATCGGGTCCGATTCCGCGCGGCACCCGGTTCCCATGGGGTTTAGTCTTCTGGTCTATTCCAAGCCGGTCACAATTGGCGGGAATGCGCCGGGACCGGCCATCCCGACCAGCGGCCCCGGCACTCGGCCGATTGGCGCCGCGACGGTCAAGACGTCGGCGACCAGGACCGCCAACACCACGTCCGCGGCCGGCCCACACGCCATCACACCAACCGGACACGCAGCCACCATTTCCCGGCCGGTGCCCGCCGTTCCCATACGCCATCGCAAGCTGTTTTCCCAGGTTTCAGCAAACGGACAGATATATGTATACCCGACACTTCATGGGTGGATTCAGACCAGTATCAACGGCCTGGAACTCG